>JAJVIP010000014.1:0-39048 GCA_022072025.1 Elusimicrobiota bacterium | reverse complement strand
CTTTGTAACTTTATTTCTTTCGTTTGTATTAATTTTGCATTTTAAGGCTCGATTCTTATATGTTTGCGGCGATTCAACAATTCGATTTCACCTTGAGGAGTATTTATGATCCGCACAGCCACCCCCTTCATAGTTTTTTCGGTTCTCTTGATGCAATCCCCCCTCTGGTCCGCTTCTGGGCTCGCCACCATCCTTGGCACAAAAGAAGGATCGGATATTTCAGGCGAATTGAAGTTTGAAGACACCAAAACGGGTCTAAAAATTTCAGGGACCATCGATAATATTCCCTCCGGCAACCACGGGTTCCACATCCATGATTTTGGAGATTGCCGTGATGAAGGAAAAAATGCCGGCGGTCATTTCAATCCCGACCAGAAACCTCATGGCCATGTCATGAAAGAAGGATCTTCCAAAGTTCACCCGGGAGATATGGGGAACATCACGGCCGACGAAAAAGGGATGGCCGTGGTGGATGTGACGCTTCCCGGTGTCACTCTGGTGGGCGGAAAATACAGTGTGGCCGGCCGCGCCGTGATTGTTCATGAAAAAGAAGATGACTTTGGCCAACCCACCGGTAACGCGGGAGGCCGCATCGCCTGTGGCCCCATTCTTCTAACGGGAAAGTAAATCCTCCAAGCAAGATTTTAAATCGCTGAATTGGAAATGGTACCCACTGGCCAACAACTTCTTGGGCGTAACCCGCGCGCTGGCCAGAAGAAGTTCATCCGCCATCTCGCCAAAGGCCAAACGCGCTAGAAAGGCCGGCATGGGAAGCAAAGTGGGGCGTAAAAGAATATCTCCCAAAATTTGAGTGAATGTCGCGTTGTTCACCGCTTCCGGAGCCACGACATTCACCGGGCCCTTGAGGGAAGAGTCCAGGAGGGTTTTCTCAAGAACTCCCACCACATCCGCCAACGCCACCCAGCTCATATATTGAGTTCCATCTCCAATGATTCCGCCCAAACCCATCTTAAAGGGAAACAACATCTTTTTAAGCGCCCCCCCTTTTGAACTTAAAATTATTCCAAAGCGGGTTTGCACCGTTCGAATCTCTTTTTGAGAAGCCGGCTGAGCGGCCGCCTCCCATTCTTGGCACACCTCCGCTAAAAATCCTTTCCCGGGTTGACTCTGCTCGTCCAACACCTCGGCCTCGCGGTTCCCATAAATTCCAATGGCCGATGCCGTCAGGAAAACCGACGGCGGGTTTTGAAGTTGCGACAAAATCTCGGCTAAATTTTTTGTTCCAAGTGCACGACTTTCACGAATCTCCCTTTTTTTCCGTTCGTTCCATCGTCCCGTGGCAATTCCATCTCCGGCCAAATGAACCACCGCATCAAACCCCTCGAAACGAGATTTTTCTGCTTCACCGGTTTTGGGATCCCAAATGATGTCCGTCCCGGAACTGGCGCCCACCGAACGCACCAATCTCACCACCTCATGTCTTTGCTTTCTCAAACTCTCAAAAAGAGCTGATCCCACCAATCCTGTCGATCCAGACAAAAGAACTTTCAAAGAACCCTCCTGATCATCATCATTTTTATTAATAGCACTCTATTGACTAGAGTGATAGAATCCATTCCGCTTTAACAAGGAGGGACATTATGCAAATTGTGCCCAATCAACAAGAAGATCAACGCCCAGCCCTTGAAAAATTCGGCAAAGACCTCACCGCCTTGGCCAAACAAGGGAAATTGGACCCCGTTGTGGGACGAGACGCCGAGATTCGCCGCGCGATTCAAGTGTTATCTCGCCGAACCAAAAATAATCCCGTTTTGATCGGGGACCCCGGCACCGGGAAAACCGCCATCGCGGAAGGCTTGGCCAGACGAATTGCCAATGGAGATGTTCCCACCACGCTTAAAAACCGGCGCATTGTTTCGCTCGATATCAGCTCCCTGGTGGCCGGCGCGAAATACCGAGGAGAATTTGAGGAGAGAATGAAGTCGGTTCTCAAAGAAATTGAGGACAAAGGCGACGAAGTGATCCTTTTCATTGATGAGCTCCACACCATTGTGAGCGCCGGAGGCGCAGAAGGTTCAGTGGACGCGTCCGACATGCTCAAACCCGCTCTGGCGCGAGGCCAACTGAGATGCGTGGGAGCGACCACCCTTGATGAATACCGGAAATATATTGAGAAAGACAAAGCCCTGGAGCGGCGATTTCAACCTATTTTTATTGGTGAACCCAGTATTGAAGATACCATCGCCATTTTACGTGGGTTAAAAGAGCGGTATGAAGTGTTTCATGGCGTCAGGATCAAAGACACCGCCTTGGTCGCGGCGGCCACTTTGTCGGATCGATACATTTCCGATCGCTTCCTCCCGGACAAAGCCATCGACCTCATCGATGAAGCCACCTCGAAGCTGCGGATTGAAATTGACAGCATGCCCACCGAAATCGATGAGCTTGAACGCAAAATAACTCAACTGGAAATTGAAAATCAGGCCCTCAAAAAAGAGAAAGACCCCGCCTCTCAGGATCGACTCAAAAAATTACAGGAAGAGCTGGAGGAACTTAAGAAATCTTCAGCCGCGATGAAAAAACATTGGTCTCAAGAAAAGGAAGTTATTGATCGCATCCGCAAAAACAAAGAATCGATTGAACGGGCCAAAATTGAGAGTGAACGATTTGAAAAAGAAGGGCGGTTGGACAAAGTAGCCGAAATTCGTTACGGGACCTTGCGTGATTTGGAAACCGCCTTGTCCAAAGAACAGGTTCAGCTGAATGAAATTCAAAAAGAGCGCAAAATGTTGAAGGAAGAAGTGGACGAGGAAGACATCGCTGAAGTCGTTTCGAAGTGGACCGGCATTCCTCTCTCCAAATTGATGCAGGGCGAGATAGAGAAATTGATTCACATGGAAGAAAAACTTCGAGAACGCATCATCGGCCAAGACGAGGCCGTGTCGCTCATTGCCAATGCCATTCGAAGGTCCCGGTCGGGTTTGTCAGACTCGAATCGCCCCGTGGGATCCTTTATCTTCATGGGCCCCACCGGTGTGGGAAAAACCTACTTGGCCAAAAGTTTGGCCTGGTTTCTCTTCGATGATGAAACCGCGTTGGTCAGAATCGACATGTCCGAATATATGGAAAAACATTCGGTCAGCCGGCTCATTGGAGCGCCCCCCGGCTATGTGGGGTATGAGGAGGGAGGTCAGTTAACCGAAAAAATTCGGCGCCGGCCCTACGCCGTCATTTTGCTTGATGAGATTGAAAAGGCCCACCCCGAAGTGTTCAATGTGCTTCTTCAAATCTTGGAAGACGGACGTTTGACCGATGGACAAGGTCGCATCGTGAACTTTAAAAACACAGTCATTATCATGACCTCCAACATCGGAAGCGCTCTCTATCAGGAAAGTTTACCGAAAGACAAACTGGCCAAAAAAGTGATCGAAGAACTCAAACGCAACTTCAGGCCTGAATTGGTGAACCGCATAGATGAAATTCTCGTATTCAACAAGTTGACCAAATCCGACATCACCCAAATCGTCGATACGCAACTCTCTGAGCTTCAAGAAAAACTCAAGAAACGAAATATCACCATTGCCGTGGATAAAAACGCCAAAATAAAATTGGCTGATGAGGGCTTCGACCTCGAATTCGGGGCACGCCCGCTCAGACGTTTGATTCAACGAAGCATTCAAGACGCGTTGGCGCTGAAACTACTTCAAGGAGAGTTTAAAGAAGGAGACACCATCACCGTCGGCGTCAAACAAGATGGGGATTTTAAGTTCTCGAAGAATTAAAGAAGTCTTAAATTATATTTCCAGTTATTTTACTGCGGGGGTTAATCGGGTTTTTCTTCGGAGGCTTTTTTCCCGTTGACCACTTCTTGTTTTTCGGGGTTTTTAACCACAAAAACAACGCGACGGTTTTTGGATCGCCACGCATTTAAGTCTTCATCTTCGGACCGCTGAAGAGCTTTGTTTTCCCCATAACCAATCGCGGCGATATGCGCCGGAGGATATCGATGCTGCGCAATAAGATATTGAACCACCGTTGTGGCCCGGGCGGTTGACAACTCCCAATTGGAGGGAAATTTGGCGGTTCGAATGGGAATATCATCGGTGTGCCCTTCCACAATCATGTCATGCTTTTTTTCGGCCAAACCTTGGAAAGTGGGGGCCAATTGATCGAGTATGTGTTTCATTTGATCGGTCATTTCACTCGATCCGCTTTCAAAAAAAACGTTGTACCCCTGTTCCTGCAGTGAAATTACCAAGCCGTCTTTTGTGATTTTAACGTCACCGGCCACATCCTCTGATTTCATGGTCTCTTCCACTTGTTTCTTCGCTTCTTGAACTGGTTTGGAAAGGGAAGCCGACAGCGCATAGAGGATTAAGTAAAAACAAACCAGTTCCGTCATCAAATCGGCGTAATTGACCATCCAACCCGGGGCGGGATGCCCAATTAATGTGACGCGAGGGTCGGATTCCTCGATCATTCCCTTGGGAGGTTTGAGCGACATTTACTCGTTTCCGGCGGTTGATCGAATCAAACTGCGAGTGGCCGGATCCAAATAGGCTTTAAGATTGGACTCAAGCAAACTGGGGGCGGCTCCCGTTTGTAAAAGTAAAACGCCACGAATGATGATCTCTTTTAACAACAGCTCTTCTTCAGATCTCCGCCGAAGTTTGCCCGCCATCGGCAAAAACACCAAATATCCAGATCCCAATCCCATAAAAGCCGCCGATAAACAAAGCGCCATGCGCCTCGGTACTTGGGCTACATCATCCAATGAATTCATCATAAGAATCATTCCCAATATTGTTCCGATAATCCCAAACGCCGGAGCGTAGGTTCCCAGAGAATTGAATATTTCTTGCCCCACTTTGTGGCGTTCACGGATGAACCCCAGTTCGGTTTCCATCATGTTTTGGGTAAATTCTTTATCGGCCCCATCGATGACCAGTTGAACGCCCCTCTTTAAAAAATCGTCTTTGGTGTTCTTCACGTCATCTTGGAGCGCCAAAAAACCATCCGTCCGGGCTTTCTTCGCGAATTTTACGAAGGTGGTCACGATTTCCTGCGTATCGATCTTGTCATTGCGCATGACTTTTTTAAGGACTTTAAAAACTCCAAAAACTTGCGAGATCGGGTAGTTCACCAACAAAGCGCAAAATGTTCCTCCCAACACCACCAAAAAGGCTTCTAAATTCAGAAAAGGGAGAAAACCCTTGAGTCCCTCCGAGTGGTAGACCGTAATAAAAACCATAAATCCGCCGATGAGAATTCCACCAATTGTTCCTAGATCCATGAATGTTCCTTTTTCATCTTGGTCTCTTGCTGATACGTCTTAATTTTTTGAATCACCACATCGATTTTTTCCAATACCACCAAATTGTTTCCCGTGGTCAATGTGATGACCGTGTCCGGCGTTGAATCAATTTGCTCGATCAATTCCGCGTTCAACCAAAATTCCGTTCCGTTAAGGCGTCTAAGGCAAATCATCTTTTTTCTTCTTGGTATCAATAATGGGTGTGTCTAAAATTTTCCCAATCACCATTCCAATGGAAGTGAAGAGGCCTCTGGCTTTACCCTCACCTTGTCCGGACATCGCGAGATGTTTTGATAATTCTCGTTGATAATGGGCATCGGCTTGCTGAAGGAGTTCTTGTGCCTCTCGCTCGATCTGAGAACGAGCTTCACGAGCGCGCTTGGCCTCTTCTTTGGCGCTCTCGATCTCCCACTTTAATTTATCGATGTCTTTTTTTGATTCCTCTGAAACCTTGGCGAGGCGTTCCTCATACAGCGTTTCTTTTTGCCTCAACTGATCCATGAAGTCTGTCTCCAATTTCAGTCGAATCTGGCTCTCAATGGCCTCGGCGCTGGGACCCGGGGGTGGGAGCTCAGCGCGCATTTTCTCCATAACGGCTTCAACCGCCGCTTTCTTCTCTTCTTCTATTTCTAATTCTTTTTTCTTCATCAATTGTTCAATCTCGACTCGTTTGACCTCTAACATACGTTCTCGTTCTTTTTGGGATTCCTTTTCCAACTCCTCATGATCCTGCTGTAATTGGGAAAGTTTTCGATCCAAAACATTCACCCTATTCTTAAACTCGTTTACCATGTCGTCTTTGCTCGCGATGATTTGCTTAAGCGCATGTTCTTTCTCTCTAAATTGGTCTTCTTTTTTCTCTAATTCCTGAATTTTAAGATTGAGCTTTTGAACAGTTTCTCGTGTTTTTTCAATAACTTCTGTTTTTTCTTGTAATTGTGATCTCAAACCTTCAATCCCTTCCCATCCTTTCCCTTGGAGAATCTTCTTATATTCCTCCACCTGAGCTTCCATGGCAGCTTCTTTCTCCTTGGTGAAGTCATAATCTTTGGTTAGCTTTTCTAATCGATCGGACACTTTTTTAAGCTCATTTTCTCTTTGCTCCAATTGGTTTTGAATATAGTCAGCATTGGAATGACGTTGTTTGAGCTCTTGTTCGAGGGTAATGCGAACGTCCTCCGCTTGTTCCAACTTGGATTGGGTTGAGCGTAGCTGCTCATTTATTTCTTTGAGTTGCCCTTCAAAATTCCACTGCACTTGTTTCCATTCGGCCTTCAATTGTTCCAGAGTCTCTTCTGCCGCCAATCGCGCTTTATTGTCTTGCTGCCTTTGTCTTTTGGCTTCCTCAAGCTCATCCATCCGTGCTTGCTTTTCAGCCTTTAGTTCTGAAGCTTCTCTCTCAGCTAATTTTGATTTTTCTCTCAGTTCATCCAATTCGTTCTGAACCTTCGTACGGGCGATTTCATATTCACGCTTGACATTTGAGTCATACCAATCGAGGCGTGATTGCAAAGTCTTTATTCGCGCTTCTGATTCCGTTTGGGCACGTAACGCCTCATCTTTATTTGCAATTTTTGTCCGATTCAATTCATTGGTTAATTCTTTTATTTCCAATTCATATTTCTTACGGACATTTTCAATAACCCCATTTAAATCGACCACTTTCTGTTTTTGATCCTGCAACAATTTATCTTTCTCATGCATCCTAAAATCCAACTGAGTATTTTGAGCGCGTGCCGTTGTTAATTGCTGCTCAAGAGCATGGTGGGCTTTGTTTTTTTCTGAGATCTCTCTGACATGATTCTGAATAAGCGCTTGGAGACCGGCCACCTCTTTATCATGCATTTCTTTCTCGACATTGATTTGCTTCTTGACAAGTCCCAGATTGGCGTCGGCTTCGCGCTGAAGAACCATTTTTTCCGTTCGATGTTGTTCTTCTATGAACTTCAACATATTTTCTGACTTGGATAAGTGATCCCGAAGCGATTGCCGTTCTAGAAGCAAATGGTCTTTTTCTTGTGAAAACTTGTCTTTGCTTCTCTCTAATTCTCGATCGAGTTTGTCTCGTTCTGCCGCAATCGATTTCAAACGGTCTTCCCAGAACGCTTTTTCTTGTTCGCTTTTGAGCTGAGCTTCATGTCGGACCCGGGTTAATTCCGCTTCCCGTTCTCGAAGTGCGCTTTCCAAAGCTGATTTTTCTTGGGACCAGCGGTACTCCAAATCTTTGAGCCGCGCTGAGAAGTGTGTTTCCATCTCCTGCGTAACTTGGTCCCGTTGTCCCAATTGAGTTTTGAGGGTTGATACCCACGCCTCTCTTTCCTCGGCCATACGCCGCTCAAGCTCAAGCGCCCGAGCCTCTGACTTTCGGCGCGCCTCATCCAACTCTTGTTCACGTTTTTCCCGCCGGATTTTGTCTTGGATCTCTTTTATAGATGTTTCGACTTTGGCTGAAACGGCCTCTTCCTCTTTGGTCCGCAAAGAAGCGAGCAAAACTTTTTCTTTTTCCTCTAAAAGTTTTTTCTCAAGTTCTGCGATGCGCTTTTCCATGTCTGTTTTGGCCTCATCTGCCTCTGCCAACTTGTTGCTCACAACGGGAGGGATGGCTCCCGCCGCGGGTGGTGCCGGCGGCGCCGGCGGCGCCACAGACGGAACCGGTGGATGAGGAGGACCTTTCATTGCTGGAGGACCCGGGGGAGACATGGTTTTCGGTGGCGGTGGAGTAGGTGATCCTCCAGTGGGTGGAACCGCCGCCGGAGGGCGGGCCATGGGCTTAAGACCCGGAAGTTGAGCTCCCCCCCGCGGTGGAACAGGCCCCTTGGGCAAGGACCCCTGCTTATTCCCCCCGGGAGGAGGGTGCGGAGGCCGAAGCGGACCCGTGGGTCCTGGTTTATCGTCAGGTTTATCCATTTTCACGCCGCTTTTTTCGCTCCCAGACTTTCAAAGATGGCTTCTACAACCGACAAAGCTTCTTGGACAGCTCGAAGAAATACTTGTGTCTCCTGTTCTTCTTGGCGATACCACTTATCAAGGAATCCCACTTGGGCTCCCACTCCTGATGACTCTTTTAATACCTCCGAATGAGTCATCTTCATCCGATCGATCCAATCCGAAATGGTTGTTTCGAGCTCTTTAATCTGTGCGAAAAGCTTCGTTTTTTCAAGCTCAAATTGCATTTCGCGCTGTTTTTTCTGCCCTTTGTTATTTTCATCCATTTGCAAGAGAAAACTCTGCATCTCATCGGTTCGCTTCAGATCTTGATTTTCAGCCTCTCTCAAGTGGCTCGTTTCTTTCAGGAATTTTTGACTTAAGATTTCAATTTGCTCTTGAAGGGATATGCGTTCCTTTTTCAAAACATCCAAACGGTTTTGCCACAAAGCCCACAAACGATCCCTCCGCCATTGCCAACGTTGTTTGATTAAATTGATTTCTTTCTCCGAATTCGCGCTCACAGCGGCCGTTCGATTCTTGACGTCGGCCAGTCGCTGCTTTAACTCATCTCTCTTCGCCTCCAAACTTCTCAAAGAGGTTCGTGCCTCCCGGTCCACACGCAATCGCTCAGCGTCATACTCAGAGTCTCGAACGGCCTTTTGCATCATTAACGAGCGAATCTGATTGTCCCATTGCCATTTTTTCTTTTCGTACTCTTCCTTGAGACGATTGAGCTCTTTCTCCTTGGAGGTTTTCTCCTGTTCAAATAATTTCTGCTCATAATCCCGGCGCTCTGATTCCGTTTTGACCGTCTCCTTGAGCAGGGATTCTTCTTTTTGGAAGGCCTCCTCCATTTGTTTTTTGGCCTGTTCGTGCCTCAACACGAGATCCTGAAGCTCTTTCTCGCCTGAAATGACTTTATTTCTTAAATCCACTACTTCCACTTCGCATTGTTGCTGGTCGACCTCGGCTTTTTCGATGAGCGTGGCCTTGTCGACCTCCAGCTGCTCCCGCAACACCTTCATTCCCAAGCGTGCTTCATGCAATTCCTTTTCTTTTTCCCCCTTAATGTTGGCCAATCGTTCTTGAAGATGCTCCCGTTCCTGATTGAGCGAGCCCAATTCTTTTTTGATGGTTTCAAGCGCCAGAGACCACCCCGCTCTTTTCGATTCGGCGTTGTTTTTGAGCTGGGTTAATTTTTGTTCCGAATCTTCATTCAGTTTTTTAATTTCCTCTTGCGCCTTATCTTTGGTGCCTTTCACTTTAATCTCAATGTTCTGCCATTCCCTCAAAAGGCCAGCTCGAGTCACAGCTAAATGCCTCATTTTTTCCTGATACAAATCAGTCAACGCGCTTTTTTGCCTTTCCAACGAAATTTTCAATTGGGTTTTTTCCTCTTGTATCCGCGTGAGTTCCTGTTCATATTTTTTTTCCACTTCAGAAAATTCTTCATCCAGGCGCGCGCGATCTTCTTTGGTTTTTTGGGTGTCTCGTTCCAAACGATATTTCGCCTGGGAATAGTCCTTTCCCGCTTGTTCCAACTGGGTTTTTATTTCTATTTCTCGAAGGGCAATACTTTCGATTGTTTCTTTTTTCTCTTTGTCCCAGTCCTGCACAGCGTGTAAATAGAGCGCTTCAATGGACCTCGCTTCTCGTTCTAATAACCGGTCATAGCGTTCCGACCATTTTTGAAGCCGGGCCAATCGTTGGTCGAGTTCTTCAGATGATTTCACGATCAAGCCGCCGGCGCCGATTGGCTCAGGCGAAATTGCTCCACCCAAGCTTGTAATTCAGGATTGGGTTCGATTTGAAGCCCCGCGTCATAAGCAGCCAAGGCTTCCGGATATCGCCCCGCGGCGTAATAAGCGCCGGCCAAAGCCAGTTGCGAAGCGGCCACAGTCGGATCCAATTGGACACTGAGTTCCCATTGTCGAAGAGATTCTTCAGCATTGCCTTGCTCTTGCGCCTGTAAGCCGGCCATGTAAGCGGCCTGAGCCCCTTCAGGATCCAAAGGTTGGGCGGCACTCCCCACTGGTCCCCGTATTGCCATGGGACCATCCGCGCCCATATCAAGCGCCCCCAAAGAAGCCCCTTTCCCTTTTTGTCGAAACGATATTTTTCCTTCCGTCTCCATGCTTTTAATCAGGTCGATGATTTTGCGCCGTTCTTCCTCAATCTGTTCATCCGTTACCGGTCGTCCATAATCCATTTCTTCCTTAAGCAACGTCACCGCCCCTTGAGACATGTTTTCGAAAAACTTTTGTTGCATTTCTGGACTTGTTCCCTTTAAAGCTCTCGCCAACTGCTCTGTTTTTAATTCTCGCACCACCACCTGCATGGCTGGTTTTGGAAAATTAACAATGTCTTCAAACAACAACACCCGTTCCCGCACACGCTCATAGACACCGGGCTTTTCATTTTTAAGATACTCCAAGATATTGTCTCGAGACATCCGGTCCGAGCTCTCCAGGATAACCACCAATTTTTCAAGACCTCCCACCACAAAGTCGATCTTCTGTTTGATGTCTTCATCAATCGCTTGGACTTGTTCGTGAGAAGTTTGCCGATACATGGCGGTTTCAAGCGCCACCTTGGCCTGGAGATCAGCGGGCAGGGCTTCCATAACCTTAAAGGAATGTTCGGCGCTTAAGTAGGAGATCACAAGAGCCACCACCCACGGTTCTTCATGGTGTAAAAGGTAAGCCAACTGTTTGATGTTGTCGTCAGTCACGTATTTAAATGGTTCGAATTTTTTCATGGCTTCCTCCTCTGCCAACTGCACATCCAAAGCGGCTTGTTCCTCAGCCGTTAACCCGTTTTCCCCTTCCAGGTTTCCTTCTTCTTCATTGCTGGCTTCACTGTCAGTTTCACTTTCGCTCTTGTTTTCCATTTCCACCTTGGATTTGGACTGTTCTTTCATTCCTTCAATGTAATTCTTCATGAAATCAGCCAGGGGGCCAAAAAAGAAACGGAGGAGCATGAACACCAGAAGCAACAACAACAAATAGACCAAGGTTTTCGCATCCAAAGATCCGATGAGATTTTTCTTGATGGATTCTTTGGGATCGTAATTGTCCTTTAGAAAGGAACTGGCTTTAAAAACCAGTTTCAAGATGGATTTATAACGGTCAAACGCCGACGCCAAGGCTTCTTTGGCAATGATGACGCGTTCCTCAGGAATGGAGTCGTCATGAACAACAGTGATATCAAACCGTTTAAGAACTGTTTTAACGTCCAGGGTGGCTTGCTGCGCGGCTTGATTCTCCACATTCATGTCTTTGGGGGTTTCTTCTTTACTGACGGATTTTGGAGCGGGAACCCACGGCAGAATAAAATTGTCATCCCCCAATCCGCTCTTAGAATCCCGCTTTTGATTTAAAGCGGATCCACCTTTCCTTGTGCTTTCAAGTCCAATCTCGACATTCACCAAAACACTGGACCGGTTTTTCCCAAGAATGCTGTCGCAAATCAATTGGGCTTGTCTTTCGGAATCATCTTTCAGGCGGCGCTCTTGATCCAGCGCCATGGGGTCGGGAGCATCGGTTTCCGGAAAAAGAACCGAACCAAAACCGAGCAAAACAACCATAGAAATCAAGCTGATTTTTCTTGAAGCAACATTCATGCGTTTTCTCCCCAAGAAGTATAAAGCCCCCCAGAGAGGTTTTCCATGCTTGAATTTAATGTGATTCCTTATTTATAGGCGCCCAGTTGGCGGAGATAATCGATGGCCGTCTGGTTGTTCGGTTCAAGTTCAAGCGCCCGTCTCCAGAGCGTGATGGCCTTGTCTTTTTCACCCATCAGGAAGAATGCCGCGCCCATACGCCCAATCGCCGTCACATTGCTCGGGTCAATCCGCAGGACTTGTTCGCATTTGCTGATGGCCACGTCATAGCGACCTTCATAGATCGCGGTCAGAGCGTCATGCAGTTTTTGATCGACCAGCGTCCAACGAGCGCCAGAGGTGGTGTCGCGCGGGGGTTCCACTTGCGGCAGCCCGGCTTGACGCGCCACGCGATTGGTAAAGTTCATGAGATTTTGGTTGGACGGATTTTTCTCATAGGCGGTGCGCAAGGAATCATAGGCCGTGGTCAAATCACCTTGGACAAAAGCTGACACACCTTGCCGCACCAACCGGTCAATTTCTCCATCCCCCGTCGCCGCAGGAACCGACCCTGCAATGCTGTTCATTTTGGTCACCATGGATTGCAAATCTTTGTTTCCAGGATCGACGGAAAGAGCCGCTTCGAGCCGGGCAACCGCCTGCGCATAATTGCCTTTTCCAAAGGCCATCTCGCCTGCTTTGATCAATCGACGAACTTCTTCACCGCGACCCGTGGTGGCTCCTTTGCCGAATTTCCAAGATAAAGACATCCGTTGCGACATTCCAAGTTCGGTTAGACCCACAGCCAAATCTAAATTAACGCTCTTAACAGCAAATCCAAATCCAAATGTCGTTTCAGCGATCTGGCTTTGACGGCTCTCAAGCCCTAAACGCAGCGCCATCTTTCGCGTGGCCCAATATTCAGTCCCCAAATTCCACCCCATGCCGGAGTATTTATTGGAGTTGATATCCGCGGCCAAAACAAGCCGCTTGTTTAAAAGACTATAAGCATTCCCCAAGCGAATGGTTAAAGGGAGGCGGTCATTAGAGGCTGCGGGAGCTTGGGTTACCGCATTCTTAAAGGCCAAACCAAATCGATAGTTCTCATTTACCTTTGAGAAGACGGTGAGGTCCACCGCTGAGAAAGACTGCGTGAAAGTGTCAATTTGGGTGCTGATCCGCTTTAACGAAATTCCCATGGAAAGCTTGTTCGTCACTTGTTTTCCATAAGCCAGAGTTATGCCTTGTTGGGCCACCGTATAAGAGCCCACTTTTTCAACATTCAGATAGCTGGGGCTCGATGGGTCCGAGGTGGGATCCACCGTGACAGCGACTTTCTCAAACCCACCTGAATTCAGCCGTGTGAAATTAAAACCCCACGCCCCCATTTTGTTGCCTGGACTAACATAACTGAGTGAATTAAGTGTGGTTTCCTCGAACAAAGAAGCCTGCATGGCTTGAAGCTCTTTTCTCTCCAATTGCACCATGGCGGCGGGGTTCCAATAGGTAGCGCTGGCGTCGTCGGACACAGCCAAAAAGGCCCGACCCATTCCCAACGAACGGGCGCCAATGCCCCATTGTAAAAACCCGGCGGGTTCTCCGCCGGCAAATACGCGGGACCAAGATGTCATCAACACCAAAACCAAAAACACATGGGTGAGATGTGATTTCAGCGGCGTGTTGAATTTATATGAAGAATTCATCAGGGAGGGGCGGGCCGGGGAAAAAATAAAATTCCAAAGCGAGTTCATCGCTTTGAAAATAAAAACTCGATGTGATCCCTCTCTCACTTCGATCATTTTTTCACCCTTTGTGTGTCCCGCGTCAAACCAAAACTCATGTTTGACGCTTTAAGTCTAGGGGAAGGGTGTGACAGGAAGGCGGTGGGCTTGTGACAAATTAAAGGCAAAAATCTGACAATCTATAGCTTACTTGAGATTATAATTAATCCAAATAATTCAGTTGAATCGTACCTAAGGAATAATGACGGTCCGCCGTCGCCCCGGCGATCTTTTGGCCGTCCAGCTCAATAATAATTTATTGTTCTGGACTGTACCCACCAAGATCATTGTGGAACGGTACGGGGTCCAGGTGTTTCCGTCGGTTAAAACCTGGGCCCCGGCCAAAAACATGCCGGGGCGACGAATCTGAAAATGTCACATTCTTTAATGCGTTTGAATTAATTGATGATACCGATTTTTCGGATGACCGATGTGGTGCCCTTGGTGCCAGTGACCTCAATCCTCATAATATAGCCACCCGCTGCCACTTTCGTGCCGCCAGAATCAGTTCCATCCCATTGGAAGACATTGGGGCCCGCTTTTCCACCCGATGATCCCGCGCTGAATTGCCACTCGCGGATTTGATATCCCAAAAGATCGAACAAAGTAATTTTAACACTGGCATCTTCATTCAGGATGAAGGCGATATTGGTGGGGCCTTGCCGTGTGTCAACGGGGTTCGGGTAATTGGTCACTTTCGATATAGCCTCATCCGGAGCTCCCGTGCTGGCCGCCCCTGACGCGTCCGACCAAGCGCTGGTTCCGCCCGCTTGATTTATTGCGCGAACACGATACGAATAGAAATGTCCACTGGGTTTGGGTTTATTGGCTGGCGTGTCTTTGTTCCCAATGAGCATGGAAAGCTGGCTGGAGGGAACAAGGCGGAGTGTTGTCCAAACGGGATCGTTATCCACCCGCTCCTGAATTTCGTAGGCGCGGACATTGGATTCTTCATCTGAACCGGCGGCCCACTTAACGGTGAACACACCTGTCTTAGAGGGCGTTCCCCCCGCCAGCTCCTGGTCCGAAATAGGTTTGCCGGGCACGGTTGGCGGAGACACATCCACCCGATAGAGTTTGATCGCTGTTTGAGCTCCAAACACGCCACCCGTGGTAACAGCACGAGCCCGAACGACATAGGCCTCATTCGATACTTTTTCATTTATAAAGTGTTCGGACCGGGCCACCCCATAAAGCTCACCCCGTTTCGTGATGCGGATGGAATTCCCACTGATGGTCGAATACCCCATAATTTCAGACCCCACCTGAATTTGTCCATTCTCAAGACTGAAGCCATCTGCGTCCGCCACCAACAAATCAAAGGGCGGGTTGCGATCAAAAGTCAAACTCTGCGCCAACTTGGTGACCTTGGCGGCAATCAACGAAAGATTGCTGAGTTCAAGTTCCGTCTCTTTTCCAGCCGAGAACCAACCATCAGGGACCTGCGAATCCGTCACGTTGTTGGACATGTTATTGACGCCCACTCCAATCTGGTACTCCTCCAACGTAGAGTTGTTAATCCGGGCCCATCGCGAGAACAGACGCGACGTATCCTTGGACCATTTTTCTGGAATGTAACCAAAGTCTGGGAAACCGTCTTTCGCCAGGTCTATTTCAGGAATGCCATCTCCGTTTTGATCCGGCAACACATCATCGGGTTTACCGTCATTGTTGAAGTCAACGGAGAGAAGTCCGCTTCTGGTCATGTCCATCTCAATCAATCCGTCCCCATCCAAATCAATACCCGGAAGGCTTGTGGAAGCATCTTTAATAATGTCGTTTTCGCCATCCCCATCCACGTCGACCAACGGCACCCCAAACGAATCGTATTGCCTGGCGGCCGGAGATCCACTTTGATCGATGGCGGGATATCCATCCCCAAAAGGATTCACCCAAATTTTTGGCAACAAGAACACAGAAGAAACAATGGCCGCTCCTTCATCCAGAATTAATGTCTTGTTGGAAATTAACGATGAGAAACTATTATTGGGATTGGACCCGGCTGTGGGTGGAACAAAGAACAAGGAGGAAAAGGCCTGAATTTTCAAACCAAACTCATGCCCTTCCGTTGATCGGTTAGAAAGCGAACGATCCCCCACATCCACCGTCACAAAGAAGTTGAGAGGTGTGGTGTTGATGACTTGCCCCGAGGAAACATTGAGATACAGATAAGCTGTTCCATTCACATAATCGGTGGACGCGGCATGCAGGACAGATCCAATCAACACATCGTTGCCGGGTTCAAAAATGGTGTTCCCATTGTCTCGCCAAATGGAAATCTTTGAAATATCTCCTTGGCCATCGGCTGATGTTTCCACCGTTCCTATCTGAATGAGCTGAATTTTCTTAAGCGTCACAAAATTTCGATCCGTGTTCATCGTGAACATCATCATCGGCACCCCGGTTGAAAGTTGCGGAATCTGGGCCGGAGCCAATGTTTGTCCGGAAATAGTGACTTGAACCGCGTTAATTGGGATCAGCGAAGTTTGATAGGGATAGGATTGGGTGCCGGCAGCCCCCGATAAATATCGAATCGTCGGAGACACTTCATTGGGGGCAGACACGCTGATCCATGACAAGTCTCCAATTTTGACTCCCAATGAGGCTCCTGCCTCCGCTCCTTCGCCAATATCATAGGACAAGAAGAAACTACGTGCGGTCGGAGAAATTAAAACAGGACTGGTCAAATCAAGTTGGACAATACGATCGTTTTCATCGGTCAGGCTGAAGTGCGCTGTCGGAGAACTGAGCAATTCATCTGACGCGTCCAATTGATCGTTGAAGTTGGTGTCCCGCCAAATTTTCACGTATTTCACATCTGCATTGTGGCCGTAGGGATAGGCAGGGTCTGCTGAGGCGCCAATGCGTTCCACTCTTAGCCCCGTCCAATAGGCTTGAGAGATATCGGTGGTAACGCTGAAGCGCATCACCTCCACATTTTCACTGGCTTGATAAGTTCCCCCCGCCAACGCCGCGTCTTTGGCGGAATCCTCCACCGCCAAGGTCACCAAATCTTCCGCTTCGAGAATGCTCGAACGAGAACTTAAAAATGGAGGAGAGATGGGATGGAAAACTGAGAGATCTGGATAGGCCACGGAGAAGTAGCTGGTGGCTGCGATCTGAACTCCCACGTTTTTACCCACTTGGGCAAAAGCATTGAGATCATAGGCCAAGAAATAATTCTGACCGGAGGGGTTCACAATCTCTGATTCAATGACTTGTGATCCCAAGTTCAACGTGGTCACCATGTTGTTGAATGTTTCGGTTCCTTGAGACAATTGTCTCACCAACACACCGTTGGCATTCGTACTGGTCTCCTGAACGTTAAAGATCGCATCATTGCCCACGTCCTGGAACAACCGAATAGCCGACACATCTCCATTCACGGCTCCATTGTCAGACGTCAAGTCCACGCGCAGGTTGGTCCAGACCACCGTATTGGCTGTTGTCTTTAAATTAATGCGCGCCATGGGCACATAACGTTGCCCTTGAGTCACTTCGGGCGGCGCCAAATCTTCGATAAATATCTTCATGGTATCGAGCGTCGGACGAAGCACATGCGCCGGCGTGGTCACAGGCATGTTCGTATTGGCAACACTGTGGATGCCGTCATTGGCCGTTAATGCTCCAATGGTCAAACTGGTGGGACTGTTGATCTTAAAGCCCAAGAGATCATCAAATTCTGCGGTCGGATCCACGTCAACGGTGACCCAATAGGTCGTTTGTTGAGATGTGATGAGCGTAAAGCCAGGATTACCGATGGTGGAATCGTTCAAGCTGATGACCGCTGTACCGGCGGCGTCGCTTTCTGTGCCCAAGGCTTTTTCGCCCATGAGGAATTCCGTTCCAGGTGGGATGAGACCCGTGGCTGAATCCCGGTCCAATACCCCATTTCCATTGTCTTTCCAGATTTTAATCATGGCGACGTCGGCGTCATCGCCCTTGATGGATCCAGCAGGAAGGTATCGATTTAATTTTAATGAGAACCACCGCACGTTAAATCCATTACAAGAAACCAACAATTTCATAAATGCATTGTTGAGGTCGCCTTGGGTGTAATACACACCGACCTGCGCTCCGCCAATATGAGATTGGGCCGCCGTTCCGAATTGTCCTCTATCCACATTGAGCAAAGATCCGTTGCTCTTTCCGCCATAATAAACAATCTCAGAATCAATGACGGCATAACCGGTGGTGGGCAGCCCCACCGTGTTGGGCCGAATGGGAATGGAGGTGGCATTGGCGGTCACATCCACATCAATAACAGGCGTTATTGATACTCCATTTGAATTGCTATAAAGAATTTCCGGCACCACTGTTACCACGCGAGGAGACGGAATAATCGTTCGCAATCTTGAAATCGCTGGGAGACCCGAGGGGCTCACCGTATCCAGATTGGGCGGCGTCGGTGTCATGCTGAAGGCCGACGGACCTGAAATCACAAAACCCATTGTTGTTTCAGGTGTGGCCAGGGACTCCATATCCACCGTAACGAAATATCGAGGGCTGATGTTTTCACCAACGCTTCTGGAATTGGTCACCAGTAACTGTTCCTCATTAAAATTAATCTGAGCCAGTTTTGGATTTCCAGTATTGCCAAAGGTTCCCGAACCAACCATCACATCAGAAATTTCAGTGAATACACCGTTGTTATCGAGGTCATACCATACGCCGATTCTCTCTACATCGGATGGATTGGCCGTTCCAGTCGAGAGAATACCCACCCCTGTCCAAAATGCCTCGGACCGATTGGTGGCCAGCGTCAACTGCATGACAGGTTGGTTCAACGCTTGTTGTTGAAGTGTTCCTCCCAACGTTGTGTTGGTCGCCACGACGGTGATGGTGTCTCCAAACTCTAATATATCCCCGATTTCTGCGTTGAAACTGGGAATGAGACTCACAATATCTGGAGACCCAACCGTGACATAGGAGGTCGCCGCAATATCCAAGCCCAACACCGTTTGTTGCCCCGCCAAGCGGCCCGGCGTCGCCAAATCTGCCACGTCATAAACGATGAAATAGGATTTATTGCGTCCGGCCCCCAGAACCACATCTCCCGTGATATGCGTTTCGGGAAGCGTCCGTCGCACGCCAGTAAAGGATGTGGATGTTTTTCCTGTGTAAGTGATTCCAACTTCAGCATCAATTTGCAGCGATCCACTGGGGGGGAATTCGCTTGTATCGCTCACATCAACCACCAGAGGCCCCGTGCTTAAATCCATATCCACGGCCAGAATCGTTTCGGGTTTAAATTTCAAATTGCCCAAAATTTCTTGGCCACTCAAAGGACCAAAGATCGGAATAAAGGCCTGAGCATCCACCGTAGCTCCAACGGCATGCGCGATCGGAGTGCTTCCCTCCACCCCCCGGGTCACACCGGTGAACTCATTAAACACAGCGTCAATGCCTGAGTAAGTCACCACTTCTCTATTCCCGGAATTATCCTCCAAAACCAAACGTCCAGGAGCCGTGGGGACGTCCTCTACCGTCGTGACTGGAATCACGGTGGCCGCATTTGAAATAGCCGTATCAAGAACTGTCGAAATAAACGTGATCGCCTTGTTGGTGGGTGACACAATCTGGTCCACCGTTGGGTCTAGAACCTGGTCTCCATCCAAATCGTAATACACCCGCATGTCCGCTACATCGGAAGGTTTGTTCACCAAATTGGAATTTTTACGGTTGATTCGAACCCCTTGCAAAATAACCGAATGCGCGCTCGAGTACATGTCCATACGTAGAATGGGAACATCTTCATCCCCTTGAACAGCGGCCGCCGGGGCCACCGGGATGGGGTTGATGATCAATTGGTCGTTGGTGGCGGCAATGGGCGGAGTTCCCGAAAGGATGGGGAATGACTGCGTCGATGGGTCTTGCAAATAGTCCACCATGATTCCATCCGACAAAACAATATCCGTTCGAGACGGCAGCCTCACGCCCAGAGTGGCTCCGATTTGAGCCGATTCCGCAAGTCCCATGACCAAAAATAAATATTTGGTTGTGCCAGTAATCAACATATCTGGCACCAAATTCAAGGTGGCCGCGCTGGTGGAGAATTGCATTTGGCTGGAGCCAATTAAAGTATCGCTTCCGGGTTGGAAAAACCCATCTCCATCCGTGCCGGTAATTCCATCGTAATACAAGCGGACATTTTCGACGTCGATGTCACTCGAAGTTCCGATACGGGTCAGCTTAATTTTGTCCAAAATTCCCGTGAAGTCGCGTGTCCAGAATCCCAGCTTCAAGTAGCCAACCGAGGTTTGACCTTGCGGCACCGAGGCATGCTGAGTATTCGAGTAGTAGGCTGCGATATTGGTGGCCTGTAACATGACGGGCGCGGGAGTTTTAATGATCGGAGATGTGTAGGAGCGCATCGGGAAATTATTTTCAGCGATGCGCGCCGTCGATTCAACCGCTGGAATTGTGAACGCGCTTGAATCAAGAACTCCCACACCAAGCGTGGTTCCCTCTTGAGCGGTGGTGCTGATCCTCACAGTGATGAAATATTGCTGAAAGACGGTTGTGATGATCTGTGAAGAGGCTGTGAAATCAAAGTCGCAGATATCGTTTCCTGACACATTTTGGAATGTGCCTGTGGCCAACGGCACTCCAGAGGAGAGGCCATCCCCATCAACAGAAATATCAAATTCTCCATCCTTGGATCCCATATCCCGCCAGAGACCCACTTCAATCACGTCTGAGTTTGGCAACGTGCCCAATTTGGTCACCCGCAACCCTTTCCACACAGAGTAAGAGGGCACCCCCGCTGGTTTCACTTCAGTTCGAATACGCAACATGGCCACGGGGTTGGGTTTATCCACTGTGGTTCCATCTCCTTGCGCAAGCGCGGTCGGAATAAAGATGGCGTCTTTAAACGGATCTCGGCTCGGACCTGTGGGTTCAGGCGCCATATCTTGAGGTGTTCCCACCAAACCGGTGGTCACCACATCATCATTCGAAGGCGGCAGCCCTGTGCGCGCGTTGATGGAAGGATTGTTGTAATCGGTGGCGTAGAGTTTTAAGTTTTCTTGGACCAGGTCTTTCAGAGTGAATGTGCCGGTCGCCGTCCCTGTCAAAGTTAGGGTTGATATTCCCACCCCATCACCGGAAAGAGTCACTGTCGAGCTGCTACCCGAATGAGAAAGAATAATCGTTCCTGAATAAGTTAAACCATTGTTTTCTCCCAATGTAACACCGCCATTGGCGGGGTTGTTATATTGATCTCGAGCGACCACATTAATGACCCCTTCGTTTCTCACGCTTAGAGGAGACCCATTATTAAACGAATGCTCCAAAGAAAGCTTTGTGGCTTGATTGGGAGTAATCACCACATGTTGAGTGGCCGCGATGATGAGATTCTGTTGGTGAACCGCGGACAAGACGGGCAAACCAACCGTTTGATCTCGATAGTAGAGGTCGCGCTCTGACGTGCCCGGCGTGAATGTAAGTGTTAGGCCATTCGCTCCATAATTTGAGGCAAAAACTCCATCCAAAGCAATCGAAGCTTCACCCAGGGTTGAATCAGAAAATACATCCACCACTTGAGTGCCTGTGGAGGCTGTCACGTTGTCATAAATATCTCTCATTTGAATTCGAATATTGGGCGTGGACACGCCCATGACATACGTGGTGGTTGTTCCAGCAATTAGTTTTCGAACAGGCGTTTCAAATATGAGTCGATAGGGAGAAGCCGCCACCACAGTGTAAGTTTGGGTGGCTATGACCCAACCGCGTGATGGCAAGAAGTTTTCCCGAACCGTTTGGATATGGGTACCTGATTTTGTGTCCTTGAGATAATACGCTGTGGTGTGTTGTCCAAGCATGAGTTGCGCCACTCCATTTCCGGAGGAGAAGGTCGCCGAAGAAGGAGAAGCGAAACCATAATTTCCCGTTGAATCAGATTCCAAACGGAAGCGGATTCCATTTCCAACACTGTCTTCCGATCCCAAAATGACAGGCGTGGGATTTGAATATTTGTCTTGTAATTGAATTTGGAGAGCCGAAGAAGTGGACCCTGCCACAAACACCGCAGGGGAAGATACGATCACCACTTTGTTATCCAAATCAAATGTGGGCTGAATGTCGACAAAGTGGTCTGCTGTTTGCCAACTGCGGCCTTGCGCATAACCGCCGATGATGGGACGACTGGCTGCGAGAACGCCATAGGATTCACTGGAACGCGTATCGAAGTAATAGAGTTTGGTCACATAGGTTCCAGAGGTAATGTCCAACGAACCTGTGGTTAAGCTGGTGAGCCCTGGCAAGGTGGTCACAGCCGAACTTAACACAAACCCGTATGCCTCATTGGTTGGAGAGGCGGACCGCGTGCTTAAGAAGACCACTTTAATGGTCTCTGTGGCCAGTGTCGGATTGGAAAAGGAGTCCCATAACTCAAATTCGATTTCCTGCACATTGCCTTGGTAAAGAATTTTCCCCGCTTCAATGGTTCGTTTGGGATTATCAACACCTATGGTAGCCGTCGGCCCCGCATTGACTATCAACTCATGGACAGCGGGGGTCAAGGGTGAAGCGTCCGCTCTCAGCTGCCATGTTCCCAAGCGACTGTCTTCACCCACAGGCAAGGAAGACATGGTATCGTAGTAAGAGAATTTCTTTTGCGAGGTTCCGGTGTTGAAGACCAAAGTTGTGATGTGGCTCGATTGGTCCAAGGGCTGAGTGAAGTAATAGGTTTTCCCATCGCTGGAATGGGTCGTGCCCTGACCCGTACCCAAGGACAAAGAGACGTTCGTGACTGTTTCATAAGTGGAATTGTCAAAGTCGTCACGACGTTCAAGCGTGAACTGATTAGACGACCAAACCCCCACGCTGGCGCTGGCGGGTGGGTTTATGAACACAAGTTTTGAAGGCGAACCTCCGCGCGTAACAAGCGTGAGAGTGTTGCCCGTAACGCTGTGACTGGCAAATTGGACTTGAGCCGAATCAGCCGATTTGGTGGACACGAAATAATAGAACGGCGGATTGCTCCCCACCTGACCGTTCACATCAGTGACCGTGGCTGATATGAGATTATAATTGGATCCGTCGAACCAGCGAACGGTTCCGGTTGACCCCGCCACATTGACCACATTGAATGAAACACCGAAGTTGGGCGAACTGATGTAATTGTTAAATTGGTCTGAAAGCTGTCCCACAATTTGCACCTTTCCAAGATTCGTCAGATTTCCTGCGGCCACGCTCACCAAAGAATCCGTCACTCCATCGCTGATGTCAAGCGGAGAGGTCACGACAAATTTATTGGGAGTTCCTGGAACGATGGTGATCGTGGGTCGGGTGGAATATCCCGCTCTTTCAGTGGTGATGTTCGGATCATCGAAGTCAATGGCTTTAATCCATCTGGACCCTGCCTTTTTCAAAATAAAGTTCCCATCAGCCCCTCCAGTGAAATTCTTAACCCCAGCATCACTGGTCAGGAATGTGTAATTCCCGGGCAGGAGCGGATCTTGAGCGCTGTCGGTAAAGTCACCATTGGCAGTGGATTCCGCATCAAACCGGATCGTACCCGTATACAAATTGGGACCGGTCGAAATGAGATTTTGGAATTGGTCTCTCACTTGAATGGTCCCGTTGAATGGATCTCCGGCTGATACTGACGACACAGGAAGATTGGTAAATTCAAAATGATTGACGACGGCTGGCCAAACCCTTAACCCAGAGGCTTGTCCAATTTTTAGGCCTTCAGTGCCACTCGCTGTGGTTGAATGCGTGGTCGCGGTGAGAGTGAAATTGGTGGTGGCAGTTTTCGCCCGTAGGGTAATGCCCCTCTCCCCATTTACCATTGTGCTGGGATTGGCCGACACATACTCTTCCAAAACATCATTCGATCGCAGAATCATGGTGGGCATTGTGCCGTTGGTCACTGCGTTGAATTGCTCATCGGTTTGTTTGACGGTCACCGCGAATGAAATGCCGGCCACCTGATTGCTCGGCGTTCCAGATTTTCCAGTTGCGGATCCTGGCAAATGAGATTCGCCTGGGAACAGAACCAAGAAGCGGCTGGCGGAAGAGGGATTGACGGTGAACGGCCCGGCAACAGAAGATGTCCAGGTGACGCTGCTAATGATCTGGTTGGAATCAACCGCACGGAGGGTGTGGCCTGCCTCTGCTGTTCGGAGCGTTACGATAAACGTGTCTTCACTTGTTCCATTGGCGAAGGTCGCGCTGCCGGGATGAGCGTCATAGAGATCCGAAGTATCCACCCGTAAAATTTCATTGTCATGCTGAGGTTGTGGGTTGTAGTAATCGTCAACGATTTGCACCCTGACTGCAAATGTCGATCCCGCCACCTGTGACGATGGAGAACCACTCTTCCCTGGAGAACTTGAACCCGGCAAAGCTGTTTCTCCTGGCATTAACACCAATAATCGTGTAGCCGTGCTGGGCGCGATCGTCAGTTGACTGGAGAGATTCCTCGTCCAAGGAACACCGTGACTGGAGGTCACATCATCTCCGGCGATGGTGTGGGTGCCTGCTTTAACCATTGTCATTTGGAACAGGGCGAAACCGGATGAGGCCGTCACTGATTTTGTCGATTGCACAATCGTCGCGTAGGGGTCGGTGTTGTTTTCTATCGATATTTGAAGGTCGGCCGTATTGGCGCCACTGCTGGCCGGAGGCACGGTGACAATATTATTGAACACATCCGCCACATACACTCTCACATCAAATTCGACCCCGGCCGTTATGGTCGAAGCCGAACCCGATTTGCCATTGGCCCCGCCAGAAAACACCGTTTCACCGGGTAAAACCGTGATCAATTTGCTTGAGACGCCGGGGTTGACCACCACCGTGGAAGAGGTGAAATTCGAGAACCGCAGCGGATTGGGAGAATTGTTGTCGTCCAAGTCAGACGCCATGAAATTCCACCCTGTGGTGGTGCTCAAAGTAATCAGCGGGAAGTTAAAGGTTCCTGAACCGTTGGTCACCGAGAAGTCATACGGATCGATTCCCTGCCCCACCCAAGGACCTGTTGATTGATCAAATGGATCACTGGAGGTGAGGCGAACCGTGCTTGAGGCAAGAGCCAAATTCCAGAAATTATCCGTGATGCGAACTTGGATCGGAATATTGACACCCGCCTGCGTGGCATTCGGGGTTCCTGTCACTCCGCGAGCAAGAGCCCCGTTCCCTGGCTGCGCGCTTTCACCCGGCAATACCAATTGCAATTTACTGGGGGTTGAAGGCGCCACCGCAAACGAAGCCGATGAAGCACTTCCCAAGCTGGGCCCATTCGAATCGGCATCGGTGATGCTCACCGTCGTCGCAGAACGCGCCACCCGAAGATTGACGCTGCTGATCGTCAATGATCCGCCTGTCAACGCATAATTACCTGGATTTGTGTCATAGGGGTCATCTGTTGTGATGGTGACCGGGTTTTGCGAGGTGCTGACCAAGTTGAAGTAATTATCGACCACCAAGAATGTGGTGGTGACGCCCTCTCCCGCTGTTTGGGTATTTGGAGTTCCTGTTTTTCCCAAGGGCACTGTCAACTTGCCCGGAGTATGGGTTTCACCCGGCAACACCACCAAGAAACGGGCCGGCCCCGCTGGGTGCACAAACACCCAGGTCGAAGTATCGTTTTGATAGAGATTTGTATAGGGATCATCGGTCACCGTCACTGTCCAACTGGAGCTCGTATTAAAGTAAGCCCCGACGGTGGCGCTGCCTGTTCCTGGATCAAGTGATTGAGGATTTCCTCCGAAATAGGAAGCTTCATCGTCGTAAGGATCTGTGGAGGTAATTCCCACCGTTGGCATACTGATATCCGTGACAACATTGTAGAAGGCGTCTGTTAAGCGAACATCAAAGTCATATCGGACACCCGCAGTCGCGTCGGACGGCGATCCGGTTTTTCCTTTTGTCCCATTGGCCGTCGACCCTGGCACCGCGGTTTCTCCAGGGAAAAGAAGTTGCAATTTTGCGGCTGCACCAAACGTCACAGGAACGATGGGCGAGGTATTGGACAGCAGGTTGGTGGCGGAATCGGAAGCGGTGGAAGCCGTGATGGTCCAGCCCGGCGCCTCATTGGCCGTGTGCATATAAAGGGAAAATACTGTCGCGCCGGCCGTTAATGATTGCGCGGCCGGAGTGGGATCAAAGGGATCCTCCGTGGTTAATTGAACCTTCGTATTGGGTTGAACCAGGTTGTAATAATTATCGACCGCCCGAACAGTCACATTAAATGAAACTCCCGCAGGGAAAGACGTCTGACCGTTTCCTGCATTTCCATCATAATCTGGCGACCCGGATCGTCCACCCGTTCCATTGTAAGGAGGTTTGCCTGGTACCGGCGATTCGCCTGGAACCAATACTTGTAACTGCGTGGCGGTATTGGGGTTTACCAACAAACTGGCTGATGTCGCTGTTGGACTGGCCAAGGCCTGACCACTCGTTCTCTGCGCGGTGAATGTGGTTGCAGCTGTGGCGGTATAAAGAACAAAGTTAAAGGTGGTGGTCCCGTTAACCAACGGCAAGGTCTGAGTCGAAGAGAAAAGGTCGGTGTTGTTGGAGAGCCGAACCGATAAACTGGCGGTGGGCACGATATTCCAATTGTTGTCCACCACATTCACCACCACGCGGCTCGACACACCCGCCATCCACGAGGTGGGAGATCCGGTTTTCCCTGTCGAAGTTCCTGGCGCGGCTGTCTCACCCGGTAACAGGATTTGAAGTTTGATGGCCGTTCCTGGGTCGGTAGGTACCCACGTCGAGGTAAAAGCGGTAAAGGCGGCGGGCCCATCATCCACCGTGAGCGTCCACCCGGTCGAATTGGACGTATTCAACGTCCACGCCACCGTGGTCGCTCCAGCGGTGAGTCCCACCGATAAGGGGTCGTTCAAATCATTTGGATCCGAGGACACGAGTGTCATATTGACGGGTGTTGCCGTGGTTTTGTTCCAATAGGCGTCGGTGGCCCGAATTTGGACGTTGAAAGGCGTGCCCGCCACAAAATTCTGAATTCCATTGCCGTTGTTCGCGTCCACATCTGGAACCCCTTGGAATCCTCTGGCACTGCCCGCATAAGAACCCGGAACCGCCGTTTCACCGGGAAGTAAAATTTGGAACCGATCGGTAACGGCCGCGGACATGGGAATACTTCCCGATACACCATCGGTTAATGCCGTCGCCGTGGCCAAAATGATGGTCTCCTTATTTTCCGCCGTAACAAGATAAAGGTCAAAAGTGGTGGTTCCATTGATGAGGTTCTTGGCCATCGGACGGGTGGGTTCACTGAAGGGATCATCCTTGCTGGAGTCCCCATTGCCGATGAAGGTCAACGCCACCAAGGAATCCGTGGTGGTCACAATATTGTAATTGGCGTCGACGGCTCGCACCGTGACAGTGAACGTGGTTCCCGCCACCTGTGTATCTGGAACGTCGTCCGATTTTCCGATGGGGTTGCCTTCTTCGCTGACTTCGCCAGGCGCCAATACCAACAACCGTTGCAGAGCGCCGGAGGTCACGGGAATCCAGGTGGATTTCCCCACCGCGTAATTGTCACCCGTATTGGTGGAAGCTGTGATTTGCCACCCAGGATTGGTGTTCCGGGTCACCAAGGTGGCTCCCACAAAGGCGGTCTGTCCATTTTGATAGCCACCGGCTCCGGTTTGTTTTTGTCCGAAAGAAGCGAAGTCATCATAGGGATCATTGGCGGTAATGACCACAAACGTATTTTCGGTATTCGAACGGTTGAAGTAGGAATCAACCAGCTGCACAGTCACATTAAAGGTGCTTCCCGCTACAAAAGGTTGAATGCCCCCCGTTACCAGATCGCTGTCAGGCGTCCCAGTCTTTCCTCCATTTTCCCCAGAATCATAGGGGGGTTTTCCTTGAACCGCTGTCTCACCTGGCAGCAATACTTGAAGCAGCGTGGCCGCTCCGGGGTTCACCGTGACCGAGGTCGAAACAAAGTTCGACAAGGCCGGCGACAAATGACTTGCGGGCGTCGAGGCGTTGATGGTCCAAGGCCCCGGCGCAGTGTGGAAGCGAACGGTGAAGGTGGTGGTGCCATTCAACAAAGTTCGAGTGGAAGGATGATTGTCATAAAGATCCGTTGTTTCAACTTGAACTTGCGGGGTGAAATCCGTTTTCAAATTATAGAAACGGTCCGTCAAGTTCACGGTCACCACGTAGTTTTGCCCCGCCACCGCCACATTGGGCGTTCCGCTGATCCCCCGCGCATTGCCGACCGTTGACCCAGGAACAGCCGTTTCACCCGGCAGCACCAATTGGAGACGATCGGTGGTCGTGGCTATCACCACAACCGCTGGAGAGGTGTCCGGGAAAACGGAATAGGCCGACGCGGCGACCGTGGTCCCGAGCACCAACCAGCCCGGGGCACTGTTGGCCCGTTGGAACGTCATGGTGAAACTGGCGGATCCACTTAACGCCAATGTTTGTTGGGCGGGCGCCACAGTTGCAAATGCGTAAGGATCGGTGGTCTGCAAACGCACGGTGGGCTGCGTCGCTTGTGGAACCACGTTGTAATAATTATCCGTCATATTCACAGTGACGGCATAATTATCTCCGGCCGCCACTGCGTTGGGTGTTCCGGATTTTCCTATTGAAGATCCTGGAACTGCCGTCTCTCCCGGCAAGAGGACCTGCAACCGTGTCGCGGTGTTGGGGTTCACAGGAATCGCGCTCGACGTGCTGGTGGCCAACCCCAAACCGCTCACATAAAGTTCCTGGGGCGTAAAGGTGGCCGTGGAAGTTTTCAACGTGATCGGAACCAAAGCCGGATTTGCGCCGGCCGACAACGCGATCACTTGTGATTGAGGAGAACCAAACCCGTCACGCATGGTTATCGCCACCGAACCGTTGGTGGAGACCGGGTTGTAATAGGCATCCACGGCGCGAATGTTTCCGATGGGAATATTGAAAAGTGTTCCCGCGGTTTGGGTTTGCGGGGCTCCGGTCTTGCCCGTCGCCGTGCCAATTGTCGGCGATTCCCCTGGAACCAATATTTGAAGCGCAGCCAAAGAGCCTGCATCCACAGGGATCACTGAAGACGTGTCATTGTTGAACCCAAAACCGTTTCCGGTCGCTGTGGCCGTAATGACCCAACCGGGACTTAAGTTTCGAGTGCGCAGTTGAACAGTGGTATTAAGAACGCCATTGGTCATCGGCGCCCCCGTCAACAAAGGCGTGTTCACATTGGGATCTGTCGCCGTCAATTCAACCAAGGGGCTTCCGACAGCGGGGGATTCAACCAAGTTCCAATATTGATCCACCACGCGAACCGTGATGTTGATATTTTGACCCGCGCTAAAATTATCAACGGGGGCCGTTCCTGTATTGCCATCAGGTTGTCCCGATTTTCCACCACTGGGCCATGCCCCGCTGCCTGGAACGGCGGTCTCCCCTTGAACGAGGATCTGCAGATTGCGAACCGTGTTGTCATCGTCGACGCCAATACTCACCGACTGTGACGCATAACCCGTGGCGCTGGCCGTTGAATAGGTGAGAGAAGGAGTGGTGGCTTCCCCGGCGTCATCGGTCCGCTCTGTGATGAAAATGTGTGAGAACGTCGAGGTCCCATTCGTCAAAGTGACGCTCCGCGGATCATTCGAATCATAAGGATCATCTGTGGTGAATGTGATGGTTGACCCCACATTCAAAATATTGCCCCACGTATCAGTGGCGTCAATTCGAATGCTGGCCGACACACCTGAGACGAAATCACCATCTCCCGCGGTTCCGGTAGGAGTCCCTGATTTTCCGACCGTGGTACCCGGATACCGACTCTCGCCAGCGAACAGCAATCGAATTTTCCTGGGACCCACCGTGTCGGGATACAGGGTCAGTTCAGGACTCTCGTAGTTGGGGTTGGTTAATCCCGACACAACTGCCGTGAAGGTATGCGTGGACCCATTGTAATCTGTCGCTTTAAAAAGAGTGGTGGAATAGGTGGTGACCCCGCCCACCAAATGCAAGATGCCGACTCCGGAAGGATTTACATCCGCCGGGGCCGCCAATGTGACAGTCGCCACAGAAACAGCTTGGTTCCAGTAAGCGTCGGTGGCATAGACAGTCACATTGAAGGCCGTTCCAGCGGTTTGAGATGAAGGAGAATCCGGAGTTTCTTTCCCTCCGGTCCCAGATCCAATCGTGTAAGGGGGTTTACCCGGCAAATAGGTTTCGCCTGGCAAAATAATAAGCGCTCGATTGGCAGAGCCGGCCGTGATGGGAATATTCGAAACAGTGGCTGTCGAATAAATTCCTTCCAGATGGTAAATGTTCAGGGTTTGATTGCCCACCTGGACCATTTGCACTGCAAATGAGGTGGTTCCATTCACCAACGTACGCGTGGTTCCTTCCGTATCGTATGGATCAGAAGTCGAAAACATGGCGTTCCCGCTGCCGCCGGTCACGGTGTTGTACCAATTGTCCACAACCGTTACGGTGGCAATCCAGAGGGTTCCAGCCGCGGCTCCTGTGGGAGATCCAGATTTCCCAATATTTGAAACATCTCCCGGCACATGCGTTTGCCCTGGAACCAAGGCCAACAACTTCGTCGCTGAATTGGCTCTTACAACAGCATTCGCAGAGGTGGCTGGGGAGAGATAGATACCAGCGCTGGTCGCCACATTGACCTGCCATCCCGATGGATTGGCGGTAAAGAAGGTCTGCATATAGATTGTGGCTCCTGAAATTAAATCTTGTTGTTGAGAAGAAGGCTGATCATAGGGATCGGTGGTGGTGAGCGTCACTTTCGGTGTGGCCCCTGTAACCAAATTGAAATAATCATCCGTAGCCTGCACGCGCACTTGATAGGCCACGCCTGCCACGAAATCGTCAATATTTCCAGCGATTCCATCCCCATTGGCGCTGTTGTTTCCATCCGAATCCGCTTGACCCGTTTTTCCAGTAGAGGAGCCGGGAATCGCTGTTTCGCCAGGCAGTAGAACTTGTAATTTGGTGGCGCTGTTAGCGCTAACGGAGAATGTGCTGGAGGTCCCAGTGCTGTATTCGATTCCGCTTCCGTATGTGGCCTCATTGACGCTGATGGAGGCGCTGTTGGTTGACTTGCGTAAGATCATGTTCACGGTGGCGCTTCCTCCCACAAGAGTGAAGGAGGCCGAGGGTGAATAGCTTGGGAACAAATAAGCATTGGCGGAGACTGTCACAAGCGGATTATCCGGATCGCTGACTTTGTTGTAGAAACGATCCACGGCGACAACGTTGATCGGGAAGGAATCTCCTGCTTTGGGCGTGGCATAACCCAAAACCGCCGTGAAATCGGGGGTTCCAGTTCGTCCCGTAGGCGCACTTGTTTTCCCTGGTTCAAATTGTTCACCTGGCAACACCACAATCATATGATGCTGATTTGAAGCATTTGTATCTGCCTCCACCGGAACAGGGCCTGCCGTCGTGGAAACATAGACGGGCCCAGAACGGGTTGAAACGGAAACAAACCATCCGGTCGCACTCTGTCGTTGGAACTTGTGCAAATAGGTTGTTTCATAATTGCCGGCGCCTTGAGTGATCGTGGCTGTATCATCGGGCTCAGGGGAGTCATAGGGATCGGTCGTTGTCAATCTTAATCCCACATTTGACAAATCATTCCCGACGGCGTTCCAATAATCATCTGTGAGACGAACTTTGATGGAATAATTCTCCCCTGCAGTCGCGGAGGTGATGGAGCCTGTTTTTCCAATGGAGGTTCCCGGCGCTGCTGTTTCTCCGGTTAATAAAATTTGGAGACGCGTCGAGGAATTGGCCTGAATATTCAAGTTGGGTGTTTGCCCCGGGGTTAATCCACCCGAGGAGGCGGTTAAGGTTTGAGTCACTGGAGAAGCGTTCGAATCTTGAGCGGTTTTAAACACAACGGTAAACCCAGTTGTGCCCGCCACAAGAGTACGAGATAGAGGCGTGGCATTGTTTGGTGTTCCATTGACATCCGAGGACAACAGATTAATGGCCGCATCGGTGCTCACCACATTGAAATAATTGTCCACTCCATTCACGGTCACGTTATAACTATCTCCAGCATAAAAATCTTGGAGTCCATTTCCGTTATCGGCATCTTCATCGGGCGATCCTGTTTTACCCGCCAATCCTCCTCCGCCTTGCCAGTTGGCCGGGCGCCCTGGAGCCGCCACCTCTCCCGGCATCAATACTTGTAATTGCGACAAGGTGTTGGGAAGGACGGTGAAATAGGAAGACAAGGCAAAGGTATAAGCGCCGCCCTCCGCGTCAGCTCGCAATCGATGACTCAGAGCTGAGCCGGCGGTTCGTAGAGTCACCGTGCTGGTGAAGACCGCGCGATAGACCCCTCCACTCAGGGACATCTGTTTGCTCGAAGGCAATATCGCATAGGTATCAACCGCCTCTGGCGCTGTCAGAGTAACCCACGGAAGCGCGCCAGTGGTGATGGGGTTCCAATAATCATCCACCAATCTGACCTCAACTCCTGGCGCCCCGATGGCTGTCCCTGCGGTTTGATCAGAAGGAGTTCCTGTTTTTCCGCCGGTGGGATGAACATTTGAACCTGGCAAGGGCGTTTCGCCGGGCAAAATCACTTGGAAATGTTCAGCCGCCGCCGCGCTGATCGTAACGCCAGAAATTGTCTGGCTGGATACCGCGCCATTGGTCACGTCATAAGCCCACACATTCATGCTTTGCGCTTTTCGCGGTTGAAAAGTTGAATAGACTTTTTGACCCAACGTCAAAGGACCCGTGGCATGGAAAAGCGCGTAGGGATCATTGCTCTCAACATCCACATCATCACCAGAACCGGCATTGTGCAAGGGGCCCAATCCCTTGTTGTGGTTCCAGTAGGCATCAACCGCTTGAACCGTAAGGGAATAGGAAGATCCCGCTGTTCCACCCACAGGAGAACCCGAATTTGTTTTTCCAGATCCAGCCGGGTCCGATCCTTCAACCGCCACTTGGTTTGAGGACAGTAATCTGAGTTTCACAATGTCGTGCGGCCAAGTGGCAATCCAGGTAGAAACATCTGCTGTGTAGAGCCCTCCACCATCAGTTGAGACCTGCCATCCGACGTTGTTTCTCGCTGGGTTCGTGTTGGATGAGAAGGCATTGTTGGAGGTCACAAATGTAATTGTGGTTTGTTTGACACCATTGACCAAAGCGACCACCATGGGATCAAACGCAAACGTATCATCATTGGGGTCACTGGTTGTCAAAGTGATGGTGGGCATAACCGCCCCGACACTGATGAGGTTATAGAACCGGTCCACCAACCGAACGGTCACGGTGGAACCCACGCCCGCATATTGAGCCCGAGGCGCACCCGACTTTCCTCCATTTTGCTGAGCATAGGGAGGCAGTCCTGGAACCGCCGTTTCTCCCGAGAAAAGCAATTGAACACGAACTTGCGCCGTATCGGTGTCCGGTGAAACAGTGAACGACTCAGAGGTATAACTGTTGTTGGTCACAGCGCCGGTGGCTTGAACCACTTGGGAACCCGCCGTAACAGGGACCAATGTGAATCCCGTGGTTCCGGAAACCAATGAGAAAGATGACGGCGTCACGTCATATACATCATTGGGTAAATTGGCATAAACCACAGCGCTCGCGGCGGGATCCAAATTAAAGTATTGATCCACTCCATAAACCGAAACGGCCATGGAGTCTCCGGCAAAAATTTGACTCACACTTCCTGTTTTTCCAAAAGGAGCTACGTTGTATTTCCCTTGTGTGCGCGTTTGACCCGGTAACACCGCCACGAGTCGATCCGCGGGTCGCGGATTGATCACGAGTGTGTCGGAGGTTCCTGGTAAACCGGCGCCTGAAGCCGTGACAGTTTGATTCCCCGCTGTGGTCATCGTGATATTCACCGTGGCTGTTCCAGCAGAAATAGCAGTGGATCCCGGATCGGTGTCGTAGGGATCCGAAGAAACCACTGAAACCGTGGGACTCGATGAAGGAACCACATTCCAATATTTATCGACCACTTTGATCTGAGCGACCACCGTGTTCCCAGCCGTGGTGGGGGTTGGAGAGTTGATGGTTCCATTCCCGTCAGGCGTGGGGCTTTCTCCAGGCGCATAGCTTTGGCCGGTTAAAACCACCATCAGCCGCTCGGCAGCGGTGGGATTTACCGTCACATTGTTTTGTAAGCCAAATACCGAAGGATCCAATGAATCCTCCACTCGAACCTGACGTGAACCCGACATGCGGAATCGTACCGATGTCGCAAAGGTGTGAATTCCGGCATCGCCGCCGGTGAAGGTGTAATTTTTGGGTAACCCAAACAGGTCATCAACCGTGTCATCGGAGTCGCTGGTTTCCGTCCCTCCGGGAGCCGTGAACACCACCGTTCCTTGATATCCAGTGGCTCGGAATCCGTCTTCATCAATGGCTTCAACCGTTATATCGTGATCAAAACCAGCCGCTTGCGAATCCGTCAAGCCCGTTACGACAAAGCTTGCGGCAGGCGCTGCGATTTGGAATTTGGGGCCTGGAGTGATGGAGTTCTGAACGTTCCCCGCATTATCCACAGCTCGTACCCAGACCACATAGAATTTTCCTTTGATCCAATTATTGACCAATCCCAGGTAAGTCCAGTTCCCCAAATTATCCATGGAGTCCGCGTTCACCCAGGTTTGTCCTCCACCGGTGGCAACCCAAGTGGACCCATTCCAGAAATAGTCCTCAGCGCCCCATGAGCCGAATGACACTGGCCCCGCGCCAATACTTGTTCCTTCATCTCTCACCACCAAAATCTGGGCTTTCCCTTGATGCCAACCCAAACTCGATTTAACACCGGACCCAGTCCCGGAAATACCCGAAGTAAAACCAGGGTCACTGGCTGTTCCAAAAATGGTTTCGGTGGGCTCTCCCGTAAAGTCATTGGGAGGGTTCACCACGCCGGAAACCGGGTTTTGCACATCCAACAAGAAACGATTGCTTCCACTCGGGGTTTCAACATTGCCCACCACATCGGCTGCGGAGGATTTCACAACGTAGTGATGGCCATTCGTAAAACTAAGCCCGCCTGAGGTATATGTCCAACTTGATGGGAAAAGCTGAGTGACATCCAAGAAAAATTCTGACGTCACACTGAAGGTGGACCCGTTGTAATACTTCGCTCCTCCCGCCGCATCTTCATCTTTAATCGAGATTTGGACATTCTGAACAGCAGAGGTGGCGTCCACCGAGGTTCCTGAAATAATGGCCAGATCAGACGCCTTATACGCTCTGTCATTGAGCGGGTTGGAGGGTGCGGAAACAGGAGCGGTGTTGTCGAATACGAATGTCTTGGTGGAGCTTTCCAATCCCACATTGCCCGCCGTGTCAATGGCGCGCGTGACCATATAGAAGGTGGTTCCTGATGTCCAGGTCAGTGGAGGCGTGGTAAAGTTGTTATCGCTGTAATCCCAGTAATAGAGACTGCCTCCTTGGTTGAGACTATTCGAAACCAAATTCCAAACTTCGGGCCCTTCCCACGCGTCCGATCCGCCATTCCAATGTTCCGTAGTGCCAGCGGTGACTTTGTAGATCTTGAGACGAGTTTCAGCGATGTCACGTGGCGCCAAACCATCTTGAACAGTTCCATGGATGCTCGCCAAGGTGCGCAGTGTGGATCCTGAAACGGGACCCGTGGTGACCGTAATAGGTGAAATGTTGTCGAAGGTGAATGTGATAGTGGAATAGGTGCCTGTGTAATTTCCGGCTTCATCCAACGCGCGAACATTCATGGTATAGGTTTGAGCGGCCCAAGTGGGCAAGGTGCCCGTTGACCAAGAAACCACCGAATTGGTGGCAGACGTCCCATTGACCACAATCCAAGTGTTGACGCCGGCCACCCAGGCAGCTCCGTTCCAATATTCGTTGCTGCCATTTCTCAAACGGAGTTCCACCCGTTTTACATTGAAATTGTCTTGGGCGGTTCCGGAGAGAACGGGGATATCAGAATAGAGAATGTTATTGGCGGGGTATTGTATGGCCACCGCTGGAGCGCTGATGTCATAACGGAACGTGATCCCGTTGGAAATCGACTGCTGCACATTGCCCGGCACATCGGTCGCTCTTGAACGAATTCGGTAGAGAGTATCGGCAGTCAATTTATTGTCAGGCGGCAAAGCCGCTGATTGTTGCCAAACTCGAGGATGAATTCCCGCGGGTGGATCAATGGTGGCCAGCGTTTCCAAATAAAGAGGATTTCCACTGGCGCTCCAGTCATTAATCCCGGTGTTCCACCACTGATTGTCTGATAAACGTTGAATGGAAATGGCCACGCTTTGGATATCATTGGTGTCATCGGCTGTTCCTGTAATCAACGCCAACGCCCCTGCTTTCAAGAAAGCCCCGTCAACTGGCGATACCACATTCGACAAGGGATCTGTTAGATCCCATGTGAATCCACTGACGGCCACTGATTGTGTGTTGCTGGCCGCGTCCACCGCATAAACATGAACAGTGTAACTCCGTCCTGTGGTGAGTTTATTGGAGTCAAAGGTCCAGGTCCAATTGGACCACACCCCAGGTGATTGAGGGGTCACTTGATAAAACACTTTCGCCCCATCATTCAATGTGAATGTCGACCCCGCTTGATTCCACCACAAATCAGTGGTGTTGTCCTTGATGGTGATGCGCACATCCGTAAGGACGAATTCATCTGTGGCTGTTCCGGCCAATTGCGTCAGTGAAGAAATGATCGAACCATTGGCGGGAGTGGTGACGGTCGCCGTTGGTAATTTCACATCATAAATGAACACCGCGCTTGAAAGTGTCACTTCGGTGTTGGGTGTGGGAACAACATTGTCAGAGGCTTTGATCCGTATCAAATAGCCGTAGCCGTGTTGGAACGTGGGAGAAGTCAACGTCCAGGTGGAATTGGTGGCCAATAAGCTGCTCGCCGAATGAAATTGTTCAGAGGTGGCGGTGAAGGTGGCGGCGCCATTCCACCAGGCCGCCACGGGGCTGATTTCTTTTATACTGAGTGTCACTTGACCCGCGGAAGTGATCTGAGAAATGGCGTCAAAACTCGTTCCAGAAATTGTGGGGAGAGAGTTAAAGTAGGTGGTCGCTCCAGATGTCGGCAAAATGAACGCCGACATTGGCGCCACTTTATCGATAATCACCGTATTGGAATCAACTCCCAAAGTGAAATTAGAATTGGTCCCATTCGAAGTTGGACCTTGGTTCGCGGGAACAGCTGTGTCCTTCGCGCGAACTTGAACAAGATAGGTGGTGCCGCTCAAGAGAGAAGTGGTCAGACTTCCGTTTGTATACGACCAAGAGGTTGGTGTCCCGCCATTGGCATTGGTCCAAGCCGCATTCGGGTCGGATTGATTAAACGAACTGCCGCCCCACCAATTTCCGCCTTGTTCATAAATTCTTATCTGAATTCCTCCAGAGGCCAATGCCGCCAATCCCGCCGTTAAATCATAGGCCCCTCCTTGCAAGGTGTTCAATTCCGATCGATAAGTGGCATTGGCAGGAACGGCGACCGTGGCGGTGGGTTTCGTGATGTCGTAATAGGTTGCGACCTGGGCTGGCAGAGCAGTTTCCGTGTTAGAAGCCACGTCAATCGCATAACTGCGGAAAAGATATAGGAGCCCCGTGGTGTAGGGAATAGCGGCATTGTAAACCCATTCATTGGTTCCACTTGTGAGATTGAAATATTCAGTGGCAGCCGAGAAACTGGTCCCATTAAAGTAATCCGTGGTTGCGCCTGTCACTTGACCGATAGAAACAAACACTTGACGTATCCCCACCTTGTTATCAGAAGCGGTACCCGTTATTTGGGGAATGGTGGAACGAACCTCTGTCCCATCCGGGAAAGTGACACGGCTTGTCGGGGCACTGGTGTCGAACGTGAAGGCCAGGGTGGAGATATTGTTCCCGAACGTGTTCTGCACGTTGGTGGCTTTGTCGGTCGCTCGTGCTTTGATCCAGTACACATGGCCGTCCACAAACGGAATGTTGCTTGAGAACCAGGTCGTGAAGCTGTTCGTGCTTGTCGCTGTGAAGAACGCTTCCGAGCTTTGATCGAACGCTCCATTCGAGTTGTTGTACCACGCTCCGGTGTCCACGTAGATCGCCAACTCAACCGTTTGAACGCCCGCCGTTCCCGTGTTGTCGCTCACCGTCCCGGAGATGAACGGCAAACTCGACACCTGCGAGTCCGCCGCCGGCCTCGTGATCCGCGCCGTCGGCGATGACACGTCATACGTAAACGCCGTCGCTGTCCGAAGCGGCTCTTGGTTCCCCGCTTTGTCCGTCGCTCTCATCCTCACCTGATACGCCAAGCCGTCTTGCAAGGTCGGTCGCGTGGAGGTCCATACGTCCGGGTTCGTGAATGCCATCGCATTGAACAATTCGGTTCCTGAGTTGAACGTGGAGGTGTTCACGTCCCAGTACAGTCCGCTCACGCTCTCCTTGATCGAGTACCCCACGCTCTGCACTCGGGATCCCAACGTCTCATCAATCGCCGTCCCGGACACCACCGTCAACGGCTTCGTCGTCGCGTTGTAGTACTCGCTCGCCACAGGCACCACCACCACCGACGTCGCAAATTGCGTGTCATAGACGAACGTGTTCGAAGACGTCCCCGCCACATACGACGTCTGCTCATTGCCCGGCACGTCCAACGCCTTGATCCACATCCGGTACGTCTGGTTGTGCAGCCAGATCTGCGTCTCGTTGCCCAACACATAACTCCAGTTCGGCAAGTTCGCCGTCGACACATTGATCGCCGTCGCCCCGCCTCCCCACACCCCAAACCCGTCCGCCGGCGTCTCAACGTCCTGCCAGTACTGACCGTCCGCTCTCTGGATGTACAACGACAAGGTCTTCACCGTGCTCACCAAATCTTCCGCTGTTCCCGCTATCGTCGTGATCTGACCGCCTCGGTAGTACGCGTTCTGCACCGGCACTTGGATCGTCGCCGTCGGCACATTAATGTCATACATAAAGGTATGCGATCCGCTCGCCGTGTCCGTTTCCTCATTCCCGGAATCGTCATAGGCTTTCGTAATAATGTAGTAGCTCGTCCCCGTCCTTAAATGCGTGTTGTTCAAGACCGTGTACGTCCATTCGTGCGGCGCGCTTCCGCCCAACGACGACCTCGCTTGCCACAACGTCGATCCGCCCGTGAATCCCGCTCCGTCAAACCACAGCCCCGTCGCTTTGTTCTGGATCGCCACCTCCAGGTTCGTCACTGTTCCGCCGTCCGACGCCGTTCCGCTCACCAGCACCAACCCTTTGATCGGGCTGCTTGATGGCAAGCTCACAAACGATTCCGGCGCGTCCGTGTCATAGGTAAACGTCGAATACACAATCGTCGACACGTTCCCCGCCTTGTCCACCGTCCGCGCTTGCACCGCGTATTCGATCCCGTTCGTCCAGGTGAACGTCGCGCTCCAATTCACATAGGCATCGCTCGTGTCCGCCGTGAACCACGCCGAGTTCCCAGGCTCCACGATGCTGAAGTTCGGGTTCGTTCTCGACGTCGCTGGGTCGTAGAATTG
>JAJVIP010000013.1 GCA_022072025.1 Elusimicrobiota bacterium | reverse complement strand
GCCGGGTGCCACTTTATGTGCTCAGTAAAAGAATTATGTGAACAGTCCTCGTTCATGGCTGTTCGTTTCTTCGACTTCTCCGTCGATCTAAAATGCCCTAGGGAAACTCGCCACATAAGCATTAGACTTCCACCAAATCGAATTCCGTTCTCATGTCCATGAGCGAATGAGCAATTCCCACGACGCGGGCGTCAAAAACCTCACCGATGGGCCGGGGCGCGGAGATATTCAGCGTTACGCGGTCGCCCAACTCCATCTCCGGCATGAACCGCGCGGTGAGAGTTGTTCGTCGCTTGGGCAAGTGATAACGCTCAAAATAACGCTTCGCCATGACCGTGGCCAAATCCGCGTCGGTTTGAAGAACGAGGTTTCCGCCGCCCACGGAAAGTGATCTCAAACCGAATCGCTCAATGCTTGTTGGGGACGGCTCACCCTCGGTTGTTGAATCCACTTCTTTGACGAAGGAACCGAAGGCTCCACGAATCTTGTTGTAGACCCGGTCCCATCCGGGGGTGGCGTTCGCCACCTTCTCCACGTTGGTATCGTCCAGAACGAGAGCGGGCGTCGCAGGAACAGTCTTGTTTCGAAAAAAGAACGCGCCGTTGCCTTCCAAGCCGATTTCATAATCGGCGATCTTGGCGAGTTCTTTGATTACGTCTAGCACCGACTGCGTCCCAAAATTCGCCATCGACACAAGGACGCTTCGCGTTTTGAAATTAATGAGACTCTCTCTCTGGATAGGAGCAATCAAGCCCGCCGTGTTGAAAAGTGTGATAAAGATGAGCTTTTCGGTGCGGACGGCGAAATTGGTGAAGGCATATTCGTCCGTCTGGATGGAGTCTCCGGGGCCCAACGCTTGGTAATAACTGAATCCCGACGTCGAGGCGGCGACCGCCGCCGTGAACCGTTGAATCTGTCCATCATTGGAGACGAACGTGCCCTTCCATGTGTCCCAGGAGACCATGCCGGATCCGGCGTCGATCACGTTTGAAGCGGCCAAAGCCGGAAGGAACAACCTCTTCACCGCGACCAAATCGGCATCTTCCGTAGCGGTGATTAAGATTTTGAATTTGATGTAGCGCGGAAAAGTTACGTTGGTGAAGGTGCCAATGTCACCACCATTACTGATCGATTGCTCAGACGTGTAACCGATACCGTCAGCGCTCCACGAAAAGAAATACTGGAAGGCGGAAACCACGCCTTGAATCTCAGAGAAGAACGCGCCCAGCGTAGTTATCAGCGAGAAGCTCGTGAGCCCGGCGAGATGGACACCGTAATCGATGACCTTTTCCCAAGTGCCGATGGGCAACGCCGCCGTTGAGCCGTTGTACCGGAGATAATCCAATTGAAAATTGGTTTGGGTGAAGGCGAGAGCATGGAGATACACGCCAACCGAAGCCCCGGCGGGCGCGGTTCCCAATGCGCCTGATGCCGTCGATACGCCATCGACAAACAATTGCCATGTGTTCGTCGACATATTCATTTGCAGACGGAGGTATCGGAAATTCGTGAAATCGGCGGCATACGGTCCAAACGTAGTTCCGCCGGATTGCACCCTGACTTGGTTGGCGCTTTGGATGAGGATCTGCGCCCCTTTGGAGTTCGATAGCGCATACGAACCGATCTCAATTTGGCCGTTGATCTGAGTCACCTTGATCCGAACAGAGACGCACCGTGAAAGTCCGCTGCCATCTTCCTTGAGATTCTCGATGCGGTAAAAGCTCGTCGGTGCGATTACTGAGAGAATGCCGTTGGCCACAGAGCGCGTCACGCCCGCTCCGTCGTTCAAATCTTCCAGCCAAGGATCGGTGAGTATGCCCTCCGCCTTTTCCTTCTCTTCCTCTGGAAGAAAAAGTCCCTCGTATTGCGACGTCCATTTCGGCGTGATGGCGTTTGATACGCGGTCGAAATTTAAATTGGCGGCGGATGCCGCTTGCCATTTGGATTTGGTGTCGAAGGCGTCGATGCTGAGGAGTCCGTCATTCTGAGGCGGGGCCTCCTCCGACGCCACTTTTGCTTGCCGCAAGTCGTAGAGGTTGAAGTCACCTTGAAGTGTGTGAAGGATTTCGCGCTCAACCGGAGGGTCGAACACCACAGGCTCGACGACGCTGACCGGCACTTGGGGAACGGTGGCGAGGAGATCGTTCACCACCTGGTGAATTTCCTGATCTTTTTTCCAGACAACATAATCGGCCCTCACCTCTTGCCCGGGCCCCGGTTGAGTCGAGATGAATGTCACCTTGCCCCGCTGGAGCGGATCATTGAGGTTGGAAAGAGAGTAGCGAAGCCCCGGCCGGAGCGCCTCGCCGCCCACTCGAATCTCCTTGATGGCTCCGACGGGGAATTGGGCGGTTAAAAATTCCGACACGACGCCATCGCCGATGCCCAGCAATTCATTCGTGACCAAGATGCCCGCCGCCTCACCGGACTGCGTCCGGAGCAAAGCGTCCAAACTTTCGACATCGAGCTGAACCGTCGGGGACGAGGAGTCCTCGCTTACATCTTCGATAACCCCTGTAAACGCGGTAAAGGATTCTTCGAGATCGTTTACGGTCATGCCCAACGTGATGCGGATTCGCGAGCGATACAGAATAAATCCAGAAAATCGGGACGACATCCCGTCCCATTGGCGGTCGGAGTTGTCGACTTCAATCCGAATGTTCGACGCTTTAAATTCGTTCAGCGCGTCGGTGTCCAGCTTCCAAGAAAGCCGGTCCAACCGCACCACTTCCGTGGTGATGTCGATGGGAACCACTTCCCACCCAAACCCCGTCGCAAGCCGCCGGAATAGTTCGACCCTTCGAACGGGATGGATGAGGCTCGATTGTTGAATGGCTTTGTATTCGTCGGATACGGACTTCATACCGCCTCGCGCGCAAACCGGTCTTGTTTGGAGAGGATGGATTTGACCAGCTCCGCGCCCTCGGCGGCGCCGGACCGCGTGGCCTCGGAGATACGACGCATGAGCGTTCTCACTTGCTCATCGCTCGCGCCTTGGATGTTGATCGTGTTGTTCTGCGTAACCGTGACGTTTACGCTCCCGCCAAAATTGCCGAGCCGGTCTAATGGGATCACCGCCTCTGGTCCCGCCTCTCCCACTTGGGCGAATGTCGGCCTGCGGACAATGCCGCCTTCCGCGAGCTTGATGCCCTTAAACGCGCCGCCGCCAATTGCGCCCACGGCAAAAATCCCGCCCAACACGCCAAGGCCACCGGTAGATCCGCGCAAAATGGCCGCTTCGATGGCGATGCGGGTAAATGTCTCAATGGCGGTTCGAAGGACGGATTTAAAAACGGAGTCGAACACCGCCTGCATGTTCTTGCCTTCCAGGATCACGTCTGCCATCGCGTCGCCCACAGAATTGGCGAAGGTGCTGGCCACGGACTTTGCGCCCTCTTCAAGTGCCTTCATATCCTCGTCCAAAGATTCGCGAGCTTCTTTGGATTTGAGTTTCGCGATCTCGACCGCGTTGATCCGCGCTTGAGTGAGTGCCTCTTCCGTCAAAATCCCTTTGGCCGCGATTTCATCCAACTGGCGAAGCCGCTGTTCTTTCTCCAACTCGATCATTTCGAGTTTGGACTCCAGTTTTTCGCCTTCGAGTTCAAGTCGTTCCGAATCCAATCGGGTAAGCGTGTCGTGGGCGTCCTGCGCGGCTTTCTTTTTTTCTTCGGCTTCCTTGCGCGATTCCTCGACGGATTTCTGCGTGATGCCGGTTTTGATTCGTTGCTCGTCTTGAGCGATTAACTGGCGTTCTTTCGAATATCGTTTGTCGATCTCGGCGGCTTGCTCGGCGGAGGTTTCTTCAATGGAGGCAAACTCGGCCGCGAACCGTTTGTGACGCTCCTGTGCTCCATCGAAGTTGAGAGTGAACACCTCTTTGATGAACTCGGCGAAATCTTTAACGTTGAGCCTCGCGTGAGCCGCCCAATTGGCGATTACGACTCCCAGGATTTCGAAGAACTGGGTGACCTTTGTGAGAGCGCCCAGCAGAAAATTAAACGCGGGAAGAACGCCGGCCCCGACTGTTTCTTTAAAGTTGCCGAGTTCGTTGCGCGAGATGGCCAGTTGCTTTGCGTAGCCTTCCTGCGTTTCAGCAGCCCCCAAGAAACGCCGTGACAAGACATCCACTACTTCCTGCGCCGTGTTGGCGTTTCCGATGAAAGCGCCGAATTCGTTTTTCAGGGCGCGTAGACGGGTTGCGTCTCCCTGTAGGATGGGACTCAATAAATCGAGGATGCCGCCCAAATCACGGCCGGAAGCGGAGGCGAGTCCAAACGCGAGGCGCGTCGCCTGCATTGCTTGTCCCACGTCGCCGGTGATCCGGACCAGCCGCCCCATCGCCTCAAAGGTTTGAGTGTCGGAGAATTGAGTGAACGCCTGTTGTTGATTGGCGAAGGCGAGGATGGCTTCTTTTGACTGCTGGAAGGAACCACCGGTCGCGTCCACCGCAAACGCCAATCTTCGAAGCGCCTCCTCTTCTTCAAGAGCTGCCTCGGCAGATGATTTGAAAAATGTTGTCAGCCCCGCCACAGACGCGATGCCAAGGAGACTCGTTGCCAACTGATTGGTCGCGTCCTTCACGGATTCTATGGACTGCTTGGTTTCTTTGCCGCTCCCGGATATTTTCTTGAGTCCGGTGTCGATCCGATTGGACGAGTCAAAGATTTCTTTGGCGAAGCGGTCGGAATTTTTCGCCGCGTCCACCATCATCTGGGAAAGTTTCTGGATGGTTGGCGAGGCTTGATCGATGGCCTCGAATTGGATTTGAAGGCCGGGCATTGGCTTAGCCCTCCTTCGTTATTTCCGGCGGCTCGAGTGAAAAATTAACGATTTCAATGAAGAGTCCGGCGGCGAGTTCATGGTGCGCGAGAATGTGATCAACGCATACGGCGTTCTCATCGTCTTGGTAAGCCAGTTTCGGAGAAGCCACACCGGACAAAATAACCCGCTTCATACGCGGCAAAGTGGGGTTCGCAATCAAATCTTTGATCCGGCCTGACAGGGCGTCCTTGTCTCGCCTAGCCAAAGCCCACAAATCCTCATTCTCATCGGCCAAAAGAAGGAGCGGAGCCCTGCGAATTCGAAAATTCGCTTCGCAAACGCGAACCGTTTTCTCTTTTTTCAGCCTGTTTTTCAGTTCCTCGACGGTAATCGGTTCCATGTTGCTCCTATTAATAGGAAGGAACCGCGTTGGTTAGGATGGCCTGAAGGCTGTATCCCGCCGCGATGTTGTAGTGGGCTTCAAAGGTCACCGCCGCCCCCAACAGGTCGTCGAGATTTCCAAACGGGAACGCAGTGTATCGGGCTTCGGGAATCACAAATTCGAGTTGGTTTTTGAAGGCGTCCTCAATGATGTCGCCGGTCAGAATAATGTTGAGCGCGGCCAAACTCGCGTCCAAGAACTTCTGCCTCTGCGTCTCGGACTCAAAATAAATCTCAAACCCACCGTCGATGATGAATCGTCCGGGCGACACGATATCTTTGACATCCCGCGATTGATTAAGCGTTCGAAGCGCCGCTGATGCGTTGTCGATATTGAGCGTCCAGCTCTTTACGTTCACGTCGGAGACACCGTCGATCTTGAAGTCCGTCTGAAAAAACATCAGCGGCTTAGGTGATCCATAGCTAGGCGTGAAAGACGATGCCGCTTCTTCCGTCTTGAACAGAAGATCGGCATTCACCAACGCCTTTCCATCAACCGCGCCGGACAAGGCCAGCTTCTTTATCACCGTGAGCGGATATCTCTTCTTGGACAGACCGCGATCCACGAAATAGGTGAACGAAGGCATTTGAATTCCATTTAGCCGAGAGAACGTATGGCGGTACACCGTCGGGGAATTGGGCGCGTCCGGTTGAACGGTCGCAACCGACCCCAGGCAACCAAACAAGAGATCGCCCATTGTGGATGCTTCTGCGTCAATGGTGGCGAGCGTCCCGGTTCCTTCTTTGATTCCTGGCGCGGATGGAAACCGGTCTTTGAATCCTCGGATCCGGTCATCGGGGATAAGAACGGAAGAATAATTCAGCTCGCTGTCCGCTCCCACGGCGAGATATTTCGCAGGGGCCGCTTCCGCGACTCCTCTGCTGGCTTCTTTTTTAAATCCAAAACTTTTTCTCTCTGTTGCGAATGGCATGGCTTAGTTCCTCCTCAAAATTATTTGCGGCTACTTGTCTCGACGGTGAACACCAAAGCCGCCGCTGTCATGTCGGCATTCACAGATGCCACCAAGTTGTCCTCCGGCGGCTCCCACTCGATGGACTTGAGTGTGCTGAAAAGAATCTGGCCGTTTGATAACGCGAGCCCGCCCAAGTCCACGTTGTCGATCAACAGCTCCGCGATCTTTTGGGTCCGGACTGTTTTTTCACGAATAATCTCCTCGTTGGGGGCAAACACGCTCACGAACACGATCCGGAAGTTGTAGACGATCCGGTAGGTCTGCCCAGTTGTGATCCTTTCCAAATTCGTGGACGGCGACGGTTTCACGAACACAGCGGGCACGTTATCGCCCAACTGTTCCAGAGCCGGAAAAAACTCCAACGCCCCGACCGTGATGACCTTTAAATTCAAATCGGTCGACAGACCGTTGATCAATTCCACAATCCGGTCGGCGATGACGGTTTCGTGAAGCCGGGGAGAAGGCATTAACCACCCGCCTCGGCAATCGCTTCAAGAATCCGACCCGTGAAAATCAACTGCGACCTCGGTCCGGCCTCTTCGAGCGCTGGGGTTAAATAGGGTTGGGCCCGGAATCCGCGTTTACGAATTGATTCGGCCACTGCGTATCCAGCGTGTTCATTCCCTAAGCGCCTGCGCGCCCACACTTTGAGCGCATTAATGTTGGGCCGCCATCCCTGCTCGCGCCCAAACTCCATCACCTTGGCGTAGGGTAAAGCCGAACCCACGGTTCCGACGATCCGGTCGCCTTCGACCGAAACGGACTGAACGATGGAGGCACGAAGAAGCCCTCGCCACACCGGTGCGTTCCGCTTCGCCAAACTCTGAATGATGATGGCGGTGTCGCGCATACCCTTGAGAAATGCCAACTTCATGCGGTTTGGAATTAGTTCCATGATCTTCAATACTTCCGCGCTCCCTTTAACCGTCACTCGAATCATGATTTCGTCTCCGATAACGAGACTTCCAAATGGTGCTCAAAGAAGTTCTTTGATTCCGTCACAACGAAACTCTCACCTGTCGTTTCGTTCACCACCTCAAAATTTTCCTTTAGTCCCTCAATCGGTAAATCCGTCTTATTCACAAATAACCGCGCTCCTCGCTTCGGCGTCTGCCCCAACACATTCCGGTCGAGCGCCGTGCCGGCCGGATTGAATCGCGCCTTCACGTTTGTCGCGACCACCTGATGCTCAAACACCGGCTTCTTTGTTCCAGCGATGAAACTTTGCACCGGCTTTCTTATGGTGATCCGGTCTTTGAGCAACCGATCCGGTATTTTTCGGCTCACGACGCAAAATCAATTCCCGCACGGGTGCCCCACGCTTCCCAGGCGCGATCCAACTCATCGTTCAGTTTTTTGAAACTTCGGTTTTGCGAGAAATCGCCGATGCTCTCGGAATCAACCAACGCTCCGTTCTTTGCTGAGAGCGCGGTTTTCGCCACGATCAAGGTGGCAATCTTTTCGATCAAGGGCGGGACTTTGTTGTAGCCCGACACGCCCTCAATCAGCACGTTCTGATAACCCTCGGCGAACACGCCCTCTTTGAAAGTGATGCTCCCTGTCCGTTTGTTCACGACGTAGCTCAATGGGTTAAGATCAGCTCCATCAACTTCGACACGACTTACTTCGAGCAATGGGAAGCAACGTGTGAACACGCGAATGAGAGCGTTGCCGTCCACTCTGTCCTCGAAATTCACCGGGCGAAAACACATCGCAGTTCGCCGGTCGATCTCCTCCATCGCTTCTTGAATCCACTCCGGCCGAACTTCAAATGGCTGAACCTCGCCGTCCGTTACCGCACTAACCAAATCAGCGTTGGTGTATGCGAAGGTGGCTGTTGCCGTGACGGTTGCGGATAAAACAGAAACGAGAACGGTCATTTGGAATCCGCCTCGATGCGCTGGTCGTAGGCTTTGAGTTTTTCCTGAAAGCGATATTCCAGCTCCGACATCGCCTCGTCCTTGGCCTTGCGGATAGCGATCAATCGTTCCTCGGACAATTCGCAAACAACGGCGAATCGTTCGACGCAGGTGAGCGCCTCGATTAATTTCTGATGATTGTTTTTGAGGTTCTGAACGAACCGGTGGCGTTTAACGGCCGCCGTGGTCAGAGGGGCATTAGCGGAATCCGTAAAAACGGACACCTTCGGTGTGTGATCGCGGATCGAATGATCCTTCCGGTGGTCGATAACCGCCAGCTCCCGTTCCACAAAGGCTCACCGCCCACCCGAGCCGTCTCCGACGCCCGTGGTTTTCGAGGCGGTGGTATCCGCCGTCGGGACGTTCGATGTGCCGTCCGACCACGACGTGACGGTGTCCTCGGTTTCCAATTTGTAGGAGAAGGTCTGGCCGTTTTGAGGGAACGCCACTTCGTTGTCCGGTCTGCGGTTCACAAGATTTCCAGCGCTGTCGTCAAACGAGATTCGCCCCGTTCCTTTGGGAATGAGCGCCGAGTTAACCTTGAGGGCCGATCCAGCATTGAACACCGCGCCCACCGAGCGGAAGATGTTGTAGCCGTCGGTATTGGGATCACTGACCGCATCCCACGACACCACAACTTTATTGGACGAGACTTCCGTGGCGAGGTTTTGGGTGATTGAGGAAATCAATTCCACAAACACGAGGTGGAGGTTCTCCGTCATCACTTCGCTTGTAAGATTGGAAGCGTTCCCCTGAGAATCCACGGCGAACAGGTAATAGGTGAAATCCTTTCCATTATCGGTGTCGACAAGCGATTGATCTTGGAACGAAGTGGAAGCCGACGTGATGGCGTCGTTTACCGTCACAACCCCTGAAGCCGCCAAAACATTCGTTCTGGTTGGCTCCGACACGATGGCGTTGCCCGGCACTCGGTATAGCTCGTAATGATCCAAATCCTGCAGAGTCGTCTCGTACTTGATCACGATGCGGTTGCCGGTTGTGAAACCGCCGGTGAGTTCCGTGATAACGCCGGTGGGCATGTCGATGCTGTAATCGGTCGCTTCTGTTTTCGAGGCGAACGTAACCTCTTTCACCACGGATCCGGAAGCATGAGTGAAGAAAAGTCCGTTCTTCAACACAATCTCGCCGGTGCCGGTGTTCACGGACTTAACTTCCGCGTATTCTTCCTTACCTGCGACGCCGTCCTCGATCACGATCACGGCATCCGTCACGATATCAACGGGCACCGGAGTCACCACATTGATGACGCGCTGGCCATGAACCGTACTGGCAGAGAGTGTGGTTTGAAGGCCGGAGGCCGCCGTCCGCTCGTAAACGGTGTACGATCCCGCCACAATCGGATCAAATTGAATTTCATGAACCGCGCCATTCGTGCCTTCGGCCAGGTCAGGCGTGTTGTCGGGATTCTTGATAAGTTCGCCGCCGATGATTTCGTTGCGGGTCGGGGCCGTCCAGTTCAGCGTGATGCGCGTTTTCCCTTTGGGTGTCGGGCCGTCAACAAATTGGAGCGCCTGAATAAGTCCAAGAATGGGCGGCTTTGGCGCGAGAATATCCGCCGCGAGATTTCCTAGAACTTGCTGAGAAAGTAGTGATTCAAGAATTGCCATAAATTATTCCTCCAAAATTAAACCGCTGTCCGATTGTCGGCGATGGTATTCGACTGGCCGCTGCTGTCAGTTACGGACGCAAAATTGTTCTTAACGATGTTGTCCACTGCACCACTGTTCAAATTGATGTTCGAATGAACATAGTTGCCGTGAACGGTATTCTTGCTTCCCTGAATATTGATGGTTGTCTGAAAAATGCCTGGATTGGTGGTGGACAGGCGGTTGTTTACCGCGATGGTCTGTCCCGTGATGAGCAGAGCGTTTTTCGAAAAATTGAAGATGTGTGTCGTAATCACAGAGTCTCTGATGATTCCGGAAGCCAAGGTGATGAGGTGACTCGACGATGTGTCGAGGTCCGATATTCTGCAATTGATCAATTCGACGGAGTTAAGAGAGACGCTTCCCAACGCCAACCGGCAATTGTGAAACCGCTTGGTGCCGCCGCTGTTGTTAGCGAGTTGGATTGCAGTTATGTCACTGTCCGAAACATGAATATCTTGTCCCACCGTAACAAAGGCTTGGCCGCCCGTACCGCAATTGATCCTACAGGCTTCAAGAAAGATAGGACCGGAACCCATATCGATGCCTGATCCCACGTTTCCGCATTCAATCTCAACTTCAACCAATCGCACGGGACTTCCCAAAAGCCACATGGCCTGACGCATAAAAGCGGTGTCCGTGATCTGGGAGATGTCGAGTTTCAGCCGGGAAAGTTTTCCGCCGCTGGGAACGATCAAAACGTAACGACCAGAAAATCCGGTCATGGGCGAGGTGCCCCGAATAACGGTGGCCGGGCCCTCCCCTTCAATCTCAACATTGGCGGGCAAATCGATCTTGTTGTTGATCGCGAACACGCCGGCCCTTAGAATTATTTTTCCACCGCCCGCCCCGGAAACGTTGGTTATGGCGGTTGTTAAATTGGATGTGTCGGTCGCCGCAACCCCGGTGGGAGTTAACACGGCGGAGGCGACAGTTTGACCGCCTCCACCTCCGGCAGCGGCGATTGTTATCTTGTTATTCGGCGCGTCCTGGGTAAGAGTGATGTTTGCGCCCGCCTCCATTTTTACGTCTCCTACAAGAGGGGCAACCTCACCCAGTTTTCTCAAGCCCGTTACGCCAGAGTTGTCCAATTTGATCCGATTGTTCAATCCGTCTTGGGTGAGTTGCATTCCGACACCCTGCTCCAACTCCACGTCCCCGGCCAGTCCACCGACTTCGCCCGTCTTTTTTATAGAGGCGACACCGCTCGTGCCGGACGCTTGGATCGTCACGTCACCAGTTCCGTCTGGAGGAGTGACGGAAATTCCTGATCCGGCGACGATCTTCCGGACCGATGTGCGGGCGGTGTTATCTGCGGGAACGGAAATCAAATTATTGGTCGCCACATTGCCGGTGTCGGTGTAGTTGATCATCGACTCACCGGTCACCTCAACTAAATATTTCTCCTGCCCAGTGAGCGTAGATTTGTAAATCCGATATCCCGTTGATCCTTTCACCGTTTCCCATTGAAGAATGACGGGGAGCGGCGTCACCGGTTGGCTCACCTGCGCTTCAAGCGTGGCGGGAATCTTATTCTCGGTGGTTTCCCCGGCCGCGTTGATGGCGGTAACTTTGTAGAAATAGATGGTGTTGCCCAACAGCTCGGCCCCGACGCCGCCGGATCCAAGCGTGGCCAAAAGCATTCGTGGAGGCCGAAGCAACCCCTGCTGTGCGTGCGCGTCCACCAGATCCAAATTGGCGTTGTGGCCTTGACCCCAATTGAGGTCGCCAGTGTCGCGTTTGGTTAACTTCAGTTTGTCTGTGAATGTCTCAGCCATAAATCTTCCTCAGAGGCCATAGGCATCGCCAAAAGATGCATTTCCAAACCCGCGCAACGGAGATCCAAAAGGCCGCTGACTGAAGGGCGGAAAACTGAATCCAGTCGTGTCGGGATTTCCATAAGGCGCATCCCCAAAGGGACTGTCCCCGCTCCCACCTTCTTCGACCGCGACGAGGACGTAGTGCCGGTTAGGCCCCGCTTGCGGATCAGAATCATCGAACTGAAACACATTCGTGTTCAGCTCCTGTTCGTCAGCGATCAACTCACCCAATTCGTCCTTGTTCTCAGAACGGTAAACCCGGAACCCCAACAACCGATGCCCGTCTTTCACGGTCGCGGGATAATCCGCCCAATTCAGCCTTACGAATCCCGGTGATCCTTGGGTGACTCTGAAGTTCGGAACAGGCGGAAGAGGAAATACAGGCATACCGGCTCCATCATCTCCCGCGTTTCATTTTTGGTTTTGGTTTCGGCGCTTTTGGGACCGGCTCGGCGGGGTTGGAACCGTTAAGAGTTGGAACCAACTCCGTCTCTTCCACCCCGATGTCCTCATATCCCAGCATGACAAGACGGTCGCGCGTCTCTGGAAGCCTAACTTCACACTCTCCGTTTATGACGGTGATTAAACCTTCGCTGTACGAAGTTTCGTATTGAGGCGCGTCAGGCGTCCCAAGCGGCTCATTGAGTCGTTTGAGCTTAAACATACCTCCCGCTTACAGCGTGACTCCGGCTAGCCTCGACACCTTGATGTCATTCCCAAGAACGAGCGCCAGATCTTCAAAAATATCGAACTCGCCGAACTGTGAGGATTTTTGGGCAAGCCGAACCATTTTGAGCGGCGTGAGTTCTCCAACCCACACGGCGCTCGTGTCCAACACGAAAATATCAGTGGCTGCGTTGGACGTGCCTTGGGTTTGGGCATCCGAAACAAAAATGCTTCGGAAGATCGGTATGCCGTTGTAAACCTGAACGCGGAAGCCACCCGCCACTTCCATCGTGTCCACAAATCGCTGCTGAGATTGAAGCAGGGAATTCAACTTTCGATTGGCTTTCTTGGACATGATGAGCATATTGGGATTGCCCCGGTTCAAATCCAGAACTTGATCCATGAGATCAAGGGTCAGTGGCGCACCATTTGCTCCCGCGACGACAGTTTGTCCAGCAGGAGTCAATTTTCTCAGTCCATTGAACTGTTTGGGATTAAGCGCGGAATCTCCGTTGATAATCGCGTCCTCTTCGGCATCGCGAACCGCTTGTAACGCGTTCTCCACTTCCTCTGCCTCGATATCAAGGAGCGATTTACCTACCGCCACAAGTTTCCGCGTGACCTTACCGCGCTGGATGATGGTTTTGTATGGGAATTTCTTCTGCGCGTAACTCGCTTGCGTCTCCACTGGCTCATCGGTGTCATCGACAAACGAGCCTCCGGCTCCCCGCGATGTCCTCTGATTGAGAATCCAATCTGTTCCGGACCCGGGCTTTCTCGGCAGGTTTTGCCGAAGCGGATTGTTGACTTCGATTAATTCCTGAAGCACCCGGTCAACCAACGGCTGTTGAAGGGTGTTTCCGGCGTTCGCGATGTTCAGCGCTTTTTTCAACTGCTCCAAATCATTTGTCATGGCTATCTCTCCTCCTTAGGCTTGCTGAAGGGCGAGCGCCACTTTCAGCTTCTTCTGGGGCGGCAGACCTTCAAATGTTTTTTTGAGCTCGTCGCCTTGCGGCTCCTGATCAACCAATCCCTTTCGCATGGCCGGGATTTGTTTGAGCATTGGCTCAATCTGTTTCGTCACTTCGCTTGAAATCATTTCCGCCATCTCTTCTTTGCTGACGGTTTTCGGCATCGCGGATGCGGCGGGTGGTGTCCATTGTTCGCCGATGGCCTGCTTGAGCATGGCCTTGATCTGGATCGCGGTCGGTCCAATCTCACCGCCCATCGAAATAAGGCGCTCGAGCATCATGAACACCGGTTCAAGGGAAAGACCGTTGGTCTTTTTTGTTTCCTTGTCTTTTTTCGCCTTAGCGTCTTTGCTTGCAATCTTCTCCGGCGCTTGATCCTGCGGTGCCGGAGTATCTTGGGGTGGGGTTTCGGGTTTCGCGTCTGCCGGTTTGTCCTGCGGAGCTGGAGCGTCAGCCGGTTTTTCGTCGTCCGGTTTGATTTCCTCAATAATGGTTTCTTCTTGAGACATGGGGTCTCCTCCTGTGTTTTTGGAATCGATTTCATCAAGCGCTTTCTGGACGTACCAACCGATGGCGCGGGCTTCCGGGTTGGCGGGAACCGACACGAGCGACACTTCCACGAGCGCCATGCGCTTGATGACGTTCACCACCCGGTCCAAGTCAGGCATGTATTTCTTCTCACGCTCCAACACTTGGCCTCGAATGGAAAATTTGTTGAGGACGCCCTCTTTGATCTTCTGGATGATGTCGGGTTCGGTCTTTGAGATGAGGACGTCGATGAGGAGCCCGTTTTTGTCGAACTCGGCTTTGGTGACTTTCCCGATAGGAATCTTGATGTCGTGGTTTAAGAGGACGGTGGAGTTTTTGACGAGGTCAAGCTGGGAAGCGCGGAGCGCCTCTTCGGTGATGAGGTCGCCTTGGAGATCAAAATCGGTGGTGGCGGCGTAACCGACAATATGGAACTCGCCTTCGGTTTCCGCCTGCTTGGTGATCTCCAGCGGAAAATCGAATGAGATGTTTTCCAGTGTTGCCGTTTCCTGTTCCATGACCCTCCGGGCATAAAAAAAGGCGCTGTCACCTGAGAGTCCCGAAAGACCCACAGATAACAGCGCCTTGGTTTTCCCAACAGCGCGCTAAGCTACGCTTCGATAAATTCCTTCACGTTTTCTTCCAACAGCGTCTCATGCTTCTTGAGGCGGACAATCCGACCACTTTCAAAAACCACCTCAACCGTTCCGAAAAATCTGTCGCCCGCGAGCCGCGCTAAAAACGCGCTCATGGCCTCATCCGAAACGGTCGGTTTCATATCCATGCCAATATTCTGGATCATGAGCCTTTCATCCGTCCATCAACTTTCAATGTGTTTACGTTCTTATTTCCATATCCTTTTCCCAAGCATGGAAATAAGAGCTGGGAGAACGACCAGCGTTAAAAGCGTGGACGAAATGACCCCGCCGATCACGACCGAAGCCAATGGCCGCTGGACTTCCGCGCCCACGCCATGCGATAGCATCATGGGCAGGAACCCGAACACATCCACCAGCGCCGTCATCAGCACAGGCCGAATTCGCATATCCGTTCCCGTCTTAATGAGTTCTATTCCGCTCATTCCTTTTTTCTTGAGGTCGTTGAAACAATTGATGAGCACAACCCCGTTTAGGACCGCGATGCCCGAAAGCGCCACAAATCCCACTCCGGCGGAGATGCTGAATGGAAGGCCGTTCAACATAAGACCCAAAACCCCGCCCACGAGCGCCAACGGAACGCAGGAAAACACCAAAAATGTTTGCAACGCGTTTCGGAAAGCGGCATAGATGATGAACAGAACAAGCACCATGACGACGGGCGTCAGAAACAGGAGCCGTTCTTTGGCCTGCTGCAGGTTTTTAAAGTTGCCGCCCCACTCCATAAAATACCCCGGAGGTAGCTTCACAGCTTTCTCGGCTTCCGCCCGCGCTTCTTGAACGAACGATTCCGTGTCTCGGCCGCGCGGGTTGACCATAATCGCGGCGCGCCGTTTCCCTTGTTCTCGCGAGATCGCTCCATAGGCGTCCTCAAAATGAACATCTGCTACGCTGGAAAGCGGAATCGTGGAATTCGCGGCGATTCCGACCGGTAGATTCTTTAGATCGCTCAAGTTGGAGCGGTGGGCTTCATTGAGCCGCACAACAATCGGGTACCGCCTTAGCCCCTCATAGATCGAACCCACCTCTTCTCCACCAATCGCCACGCCGACCGATTCCATAATTTCGTGACTGGACAAACCCAGTCCTTGCAATGTTTTGATATCCGGCTCGACGTGGAGAAGCGGCGTTTTTCCTTGAAGCTCAAGTTCCACATCGCCGGCTCCGCGCACCTTTTCAATCGTTTCTTTGATCTCACTGGTATATTTGGCCAATTGATCCATATCATCACCAAATACTTTGACTGACACATCAGCCCGGGTGCCCTCTAATAACTCATTGAATCGCATCTGAATTGGCTGGGTGAGAAGCATCCGTTGACCGGGCACTTCTTCCTGAAGCCTTTTAATGATGACCTCCGCCACATCTTCCTTATTGGGACGCTTACCATCGATTAAAGGCCAATCTCGCTTCTCTTTGAGCATGATAAATGTGTCCGAAATGTTAATCGGCATCGGATCAGTGGCCACCTCGGCGGTTCCCAAACGCGAGAACACATGCTCCACTTGCGGGACTTGGCGAATCACCGCCTCGGTCTTTTCTTGAAGCGCCACCGATTGGTCGATGCTGATGGTGACGGGCCGGACGAACTGGATTACAATAGAGCCCTCATTCAGCTGGGGAAGAAATTCGCCTCCAAGTCTTGAGAAGAGTACGCCGCCGACGACCACCGATAAAACGCCTCCGCCCAAAACCCATTTCGGATGATTTAGAACCCAATGAAGCGTCGGAGCATAGGCCTGTTTGATTTTTCGCATCGGCCACGGCTCTTTATCGACAACATGGCCTCTCAAGAAGAGACTCGCCAGAGCCGGAGCCAATGTGAAGGACAAAACGAGCGCGACCAACACGGCGATGATGAATGTTCCCACCATTGGGATGAACATTTTTCCTTCGACGCCGGTAAGAGCGAATATCGGCAGTAGAACCACCGCGATAATCAACTCTCCAAATCCCGCCGATTGCCGAATCTCGATGGCGGCGTCATAGACGGTTTGATTCACCTGTTCCTTGGTCAATGTCTTTCCAAGCTCGGCGGTCTTCTCGTGAATTCGACGAACGCAGTTATCAATCACGATGACAACGCCGTCCACAATGATCCCAAAGTCCAGCGCGCCCAGACTCATTAAATTTCCGGACATTCCGAACTTTCTCATCACAATGAAGGTGATCAAAAGCGTAATGGGAATGGTGACCGCGGTGATCACCGCCGCGCGAATGTTTCCTAGCAGAAGGAGCAAGACCACGATCACAAGAAACGCGCCCATCGCGAGGTTATGCTCAACTGTTTTCAATGTCGCGTCGACAAGGTCAGAACGATCATAAAGGCTTCTTACGATGACGCCTTCGGGAAGACCCTTTTTAATTTCTTCGATTTTTTCAGCCACCGCATGCGACACGTCGCGGCTGTTTTCGCCAAGCCGCATCATGACCGTCCCGGTGACATCTTCCTTTCCATTTACGAGCGCCGCTCCGGTGCGAAGTTCAGTGTCCAACTGAACCTCAGCCACATCTCCGACACGAAGGGTTCGCAAAGATTCAAGCGATTTCACAGGAACCTGCTTAATGTCATCAATCGATTTGAGCAGACCCGTGGCTTGCACCAAGAATTGCTCTCCCGTTTGCTGAATATATCCGCCGCCTACGTTGGTGTTTGTTTTTTCCATCGCCTCAATCAGATCGCTGAAATGAAGCCCATAACGAGCCATTTTTTGCGGATCAGGCTGGATGTGGAATTGCTTCTCGAATCCGCCGATGGTATTCACTTCCGCCACGCCCTTCACTGTCAAGAGCCGCGGCTTTACAAACCAATCCTGTATCGAGCGAAGTTCCATCAGCTCTTCAAACCGATCCGCTCCATTTTTTGAGTCGCTGAATTCAATCGAATAGAAAAATATCTCGCCCAAACCGGAAGTGACCGGCCCTAATTTAGGTTGAATATTTCTGGGCAGCTCAGACGACACTTCAAGAAGGCGTTCCGACACCATCTGGCGAGCGCGAAAAACATCGACATGATCCTCGAATACCAGCGTCACTTGAGATAATCCGAATCGTGAGATGGAACGTGTTTGAGTCAGATGAGCGATGCCGCCCATTCCGTTTTCGATGGGAACGGTGATGTAGCGCTCTATTTCCTCCGGGGTCAACCCTTCGACGGCGGTGTTGACCTGGACTTGATTGTTGGTGACGTCAGGGACAGCGTCAATTGGAAGAGATTGAAAACTAAACCACCCGAGCCCCATCAGCAGGATCGTGATAAAAAATACAACGTTTCTGTTTGTGACGGAAAATCGAACAAGTTTTTGGATCATAAATTTCTCCTAGTGCGCGTGGCCGGCTTCGGAGCCGCTGAACGTGTCGAGTTCTGTCACACGCAAAAGGGGCACTCCTGCCGTGACAATCTGGTCGCCGGATCTGAAAGCGGTTTTTTCTTGTGGAATGAAGCGAGCTGACTTCCCTGTGATTTCCACCTCGCCTTCAATTAGCTTGATCCAGCCATCTCGAACTCGATAAACACCCGCTTCATCTTTGAAAAAGACAAGGCTTGATGAAGGAACTGATAATGCGGCGGCAGCCTGGACCGGCTTCCACTCAAGCCCCAATGTCTTGACGGCTTTTTCGGATAATTTAAATCCTTGGTCGTGGTCCGCCT
>JAJVIP010000012.1 GCA_022072025.1 Elusimicrobiota bacterium | reverse complement strand
GTGTGCCTGATGTATTCCGTCGCTGCCTAAGCAATTAGCGGAGACGGGAGATACCTTGCATGACAATGTTTGGAAGCAAACCGTGGCCGTTTGGCCGGCCATCGTACCTAGGGAGTAAGTTGACCGGCGCGTGTGAGCCGGTCGGCGAGACAACTCTCCCGACAATGTGGAACACAGGCGAAGCTTCATAGCCGTGGTCGTTCTGCTAGGTAAAGCTTCCGTATGACTACGAACAGGAACCGACCAATGCCTTCGGGAAAGTGGGCCCTCACTCCTGTCAATAGTGAAGCCGTCCGGGAGTACCCCGCCCGGAATAGGGAGTGGCCTGAGCGGATGGACGCTGTCGTTGTAGGCGGACATCCTGGCGAATCGCTGCGGCGATTCCAAAGTCGGCGGCGCAGCCAATTAGCCGTTGGTGCTCGGGGGAACTGCGGATCGCAGATGGGTATCGAAAGGTCGGAGTCTAACCGGAAGCGTTTGAGTGTCTGCAAGGGAACCAGGGAAGCCCAGCCGAGTAGGGTGGTCGCACGGATAGGCCGTCTGCGGACGGCTGAATCCTCACCGATGAGGCGGCTGGGTGGCGGAGCCTCCGTAGTAGTCCGAGGGCGGGAAAGCCGTCTACATGGCGAAGAGAGGCAGGGTGTTTCGTGTTGGATGACCGAAGGGTTCGACTTTCGGGAGGGTTCCCGATGAACGTGGAAGAAGTCCAACGAAGGCTGTGGGAACAGTCCGGTGCGCACAAGGAGCATCGTGAATCAACAACGCCATTGTTTCCGACGGACCCGTATTCCAAGCGGGTGCGGAACCTGATGGATCTGATGCACAACCCGCACTGGCTGCGGGCCGCTGCCGAGCGCGTGCTGAAACGTTCCTATAACAAAGCGCCGGGTGTGGATGGCGTGACGACTCGCCAGTTCCGCAAGGGATTGGAGGGGAAGCTCGACCAGCTACGCCTGGAGTTAAAACGTGGAACTTACCAGCCTCAACCCTTGCGACGGGTGATGATTCCCAAGGCCAACGGCAAACTGCGCGGCTTGGGCATCCCGTGCTTGCGGGACAAGATCGTCCAGGAAGCCATCCGCATGGCGCTGGAGCCGATCTTCGAGGTGGAGTTCCACGACAACTCGTACGGGTTTCGGCCTCATCGGAACACGCATCACGCCGTCTTCCGCTGTCAACAACTCATGCGAAGCGGCTTCACATGGGTGATCGAGGGAGACGTCAAGGCGTGCTTCGATGAAATCTCGCACAAGGCCATCCTGGGAGCTTTGCGGGAGAAGGTGCAGGACAACAAATTCCTCGACCTCATTCGTCGGTTCCTCAAAGCCGGCGTGGTCGTCGATGGCGTTGTCCAGCCCACCGAGAAAGGGGTCCCTCAAGGGGGCGTGATCTCGCCTCTGTTGGCTAACGCCGTCCTGAACAAGCTGGACTGGTTCCTGCATGCAAAGGGCAAGCACGGCCAACTGATGCACTGGGCTCACGTCAACAAGCGCCCCAACGTCCGATTCGTCCGGTACGCAGACGACTGTGCGCCAGGCAATGTGCACGCGAGATGAGGGAAGGTCCCTCGCAGCCGGTCTGCGGAGACAGGCTGCAAACCACCTTAAGCTGCGATGGTTAAGAGCCAATCGTGGTGAGCGTTAAGGAAAAGGCAAGGCTTGACCTTGTCAGGTACGAAACGGAAAGACGAACGCAAGTAAACCACCGATGACCCGTCGAAAGCGTAGGAACGACGTCAAAACCGGGAGGTAGTCGTTAACCCGGGAAGAGTTCTGGAGACATCCGCTTACTGCCAGAGCGGCGTCCGGCGTAAAGGTGGCGTGAGTCCGTTTCAGGCTCGTGTGCGTAACCTGGGAACCTGTCGCCTCGATGTCAAGGGAGCCGTCCAAGTGGAAGCCCCACAAGGACCTGAGTACCGATGCGAGGCACAGGGACGGACCGGCTCGTAGTAGCGACGAAGCGCCCGTAATGGACGTGGAGCGAAGGGGCCGGATTGTTCAGCCGATGGATTGAACCAACCAGTGATGGGAGGAGTTCATGACAAAAGCAAAGCCGTACGAGATTTCCAAACAGCTCGTTTGGGACGCGTATCAGAAGGTGAAGGCGAATCGCGGAGCGGCGGGTGTGGATGGACAGTCGCTGACGGCGTTCGAGAAGGACTTGAAGAACAATCTCTACAAGCTCTGGAATCGGATGTCGTCGGGCAGCTATCTTCCACCGCCGGTCCGCCTCGTCGAGATCCCGAAGGGCAATACGGGAAAGACACGCCCGCTAGGCATTCCGACCGTTTCGGACCGGATTGCACAGATGGTCGTGAAGTTGGCGCTCGAACCGCAAGTCGAGCCGCACTTCCATCCGGATTCGTACGGGTATCGCCCCGGCAAGTCCGCGCTGGATGCGGTCGGCGTCACGCGCCAACGCTGTTGGCGCCAAGACTGGGTGATCGACCTGGACATCAAAGGTTTCTTTGATAATCTACGTTGGGACCTGGTCCTGCGAGCGGTTCGTCACCATACGGACGTCCCGTGGATACTCCTATATGTGGAGCGCTGGTTGAAGGCTCCGGTTCAGCGAAGGGATGGGAGTCTGGAGGAGCGAACGAAGGGCTCGCCGCAAGGGGCTGTGATCAGTCCCTTGTTGTCGAACCTCTTCATGCACTATGCGTTCGATGAATGGTTGCGGCGCCACTTCCCGCACATTCAGTTCGCGCGCTATGCGGATGACGCGGTGATCCACGCCCGCAGCCTCGCTGAGGCAAAGCAGGTTCTGGAAGCCGTGCGGTCACGATTGCTGGAGTGCGGTCTGGAACTGCATCCTGAGAAGACGAAGATCGTCTATTGTCAGGATTCCGACCGACGCGGCGGTCATGACCACATTCAGTTCGACTTTCTGGGCTACACCTTCCGTCCTCGCCGAGCGAAGAACCGCTGGGGAAAGCCGTTTGTCAGCTTCCTCCCGGCGGTGAGCAATAAAGCGGCCAACTCCATCCGGGCCACGATTCGCTCGTGGCGTCTGGGAGCGACCCGCAACAACCAGAGCCTGGACGAGATCGCGAAGTTCGTCAATCCGTATGTACGCGGCTGGGTGAACTACTATGGCCGGTTCTACAAATCGGCGCTCACCCCGGTGCTGCGCTGCCTGGAACGCTCTTTGGTGTACTGGGCGCGCCGCAAGTTCAAACGACTCCGTCGTCATCAACGGCGGGCGGTGCATTGGTTGGGCCAAGTGGCCCGCCGAGAGCCTCACCTGTTCGAGATGTGGCGGATTGGACTTCGACCTGCGACTGGACAATAAGAGCCGGATGAGTCGAGAGATTCCCGTCCGGTTCTGTGAGGGCCCGGGGGTGCGATTCCCCCGGGCTACTCGACGGTGCGTGTTTATCACACGCGGGTCGAAGCGATACGCCGAAGACCTGCGTGAGAAGATTCGCGGATTTCTCCGAGGCGCCTGTGGCCTGGAATTATCCGTGGAGAAAACACACGTCACGCACGTCCGGGACGGATTCGACTTTCTCGGTTTCCGCCTGATCCAAGGAACCGGCCGGAACGGGACGCTCGTGCCGAAGATCCGCATCGGCCCCAAAGCGGTCAAAAATCTCCGAGCGCGACTGGACGAAGCCATCCGACTCCGCCCGCAGCAGGAATCTGTTGCTCTGCGGATTCAGCGTGGCGCGGCCGTCGTGCGAGGGTGGTCCGAGTATTATCGGATTGCCCACAATCTTCCCAGCATTGCCGGGACGCTGGACCACCATGCGTTCTGGATTGCGGTCAAGGCGATCTGTCGCAAGCTCGACATCACCACGGCCCAATGCGTGAAGAAGTATGGCTCAACCGGCGTGATTCGTGTCGACGACGCATGCCAACTCGCGACGTTCAGCGGCATTAAGGTGAAGCTGGACTACTGCGGGCCTGAACCTTACGAACCGGGGAAAGCCGCCTACACGACTGATGCGGAACTTGAAGTGGAGTTCGCTCGTTTTAACGAGCGGACGCGGCTGGGGAACCTAGACCTGAAATGGAAGACGCTTCAACGGGACCAATTCCGGTGCCGCGGTTGCGGAAAGCAGGTCACGGACCAGGACTCCCAGATGGACCACATCGAACCCGTTTCGCACTTTGCCAGTTTCGCATTAGCCAGCACCGACGACAACCTTCAGACCCTATGTCTGGACTGTCATTGGCAAAAGCATTATGCGATCTGACGCCAAGAAACATCTGGAGAGCCGGATGCTTGGAAACTTGCACGTCCGGTTCGGGGTTGGGGTCAGGGTGCAACCCCCTGGCCTACACCACGT